>JAFQNU010000017.1 GCA_017420825.1 Clostridia bacterium | reverse complement strand
TGTTATCTCGGACCGACCGGGAAGATATGTATATATAAGAGACAATGATACAAACGAGATTTTTACAGTAAATGTTATGCCTGTGCAGGCTGAATATGATGAGTTTTGTGCGGCACATGGTATGGGATATACAAGAGTAAGCTCAAAGAGCCATGGAATAGAGGGTGAAATCACATATTTTGTTCCTATGGGTGTTGACGCAGAAATTGCAAGTATCAAGCTTAAGAATGTATCAGGTAAAAAGAGAAATCTGTCTGTATATTTTTATGAGGAATTACAGCTTGCAAACTATGAGTTTAACGAGCATGAGAGAGCAATCACATCAATGTTCGGTAAAGCAAAAATAAAGGAAAATAAAATCTGGGGAAATTTTGAATTGTGGAGTGTAAGTAAAGAGCCGGGAGATAACTTCGGGTCAGACAAAGCATGGCAGTACACTGTTGTTGTAGGTGCAACAACTACACCTGACAGTATTGAAACCTCACAGGAAAGATTTATCGGTGTTCATAATGACGTTCATAACCCGATTGCATTAAAACAAAAGACTTTGAGTAATGAAGATACTCTAGGTATGCCGTCAGTTGCCGCAATGCAGTGGGACATAACTCTTGATGCAGATGAGTGTTTTGAAAATGCAGTGTACACATCTATTTCTGAAAATCCTGAAGAATTATTGCCAAAGCTTGCAACTAAGGAGCTTACAGATAAGCTTTACAGTGATACAGTTAAATTCTGGGAGGATTACACAGCAGGCATATCAATCAAGACTCCTGATGCAGAAATTGACCGTAATTTCAACTACTGGAACAAATATCAGGTATATATGAACTTTAATTTCGGCCGTGCTCCGTCATATTATCATCAGGAGCAGGGAATGGGTATGCGTGACAGCTTCCAGGATGCATTCGGTATGATTCCGCTTAATTCAAAAGCCGCAAGAGAACAGATTTTGCGTGTTGCAAGCTTCATATTCCGGGACGGAAGCCCTTGTGATGTAACAAGCAGAATTGAGTATAAGGCAAATAAGGGTATAAAGGTTGACGTACCATTATGGATGGCTCTTGCGGTAGGAAATTACCTCAACGAAACCGCAGACTGGCAGATTTTAGACGAGGTTATTCCATACCTTGACGGCGGTGAGGGAACACTGTATGAACATATTTTACTCGGCTTAAAGAGAATTGCCTGTGATACAGGTGCTCATGGATTGCCTTTGTTCGGCGGCGGTGACTGGAACGATAGCTTGAACAGAATGGGTAAAAAGGGAATAGGCGAGAGTGTATGGCTTGCACAGTTCATATACTATTGCATTAATGAAATTAAGCCTGTACTAAAATATAAGAATGATGAAAAGGAATTGGAATACTTAACATCAATTGCTGAAAAGTTCAAAAAGGCTCATGAGGAAAACGCATGGGACGAGGACTGGTATATTATCGGATATAATGACCTTCAACAGCCTGTCGGAACAAAGAAGGACAGAGTGGGTAATACCTATCTGAATACTCAAACATGGGCAATTATCAGTAAAATAGGCAGTGAGGAAAGACTGCAAAAAGCAATGGACGCAGTTGATAATTATCTTGAAACTCCGTATGGATTGTCGCTTGTAATGCCGTCATACGATATGCTTGATGAAAATATAGGTGTATCGAGTGCGTTCGCAAGAGGTATGAAGGAAAATGGTGCGGTGTTCTCACATGCAACTGCATTTAACCTTGTCGCAAAGGCAGTTTTAGGCAGAGGTAACGACCTTTACAGAGTATATAAGAAGGTGTTGCCTGCATGTAAGCCTCAGGATATACATAAAACAGAACCGTATATCTATTCGCAATTTGCTCACGGACCTGACTCTCCGCATTACGGCAGAGGCGCATATCACTGGATGACAGGAACAGCCGCATGGATGTTCAGAGCTGTGCTTGATTATATGCTCGGAGTTAAAACCGATATTGACGGACTTTATATTGAGCCTTGTATAAATGAGGAATGGGACGGCTTTGAGGTTGTAAGACCTTTCAGAGATAATAAATATAAAATTATTGCTCATAATCCAAACCATAAACAGAGCGGTGTTTCATATCTTGTTGTTGACGGAGTTAAACAGGACAGCAATTTTGTTAAATATGTTGCCGATGGTAAGGAACACATAGTTGAAGTATATATGTAATATAAAGAGCTATAAAAGGCAGAAACGTTTGATTTCGTTTCTGCCTTTTATTTACATTGTAAGGACTCCGTTTTCAGATTCTATCAGCATTAATATTTGTTCCTCATAGCCATTTTCGACGTTAATATAAATCAGAAAGTTTTTGCCGTTATGATTACCTTTAAATTCGTAGCACAAAACCTCTCTGTTACTGTCTTTTGGAATAAGCGCCATATTTACAGTATCAATGCTAAGGTGTGTATTAATGTGGGTGCGGGCATCATCCTCAGAAATCTTAATTTCTGGGAAATTTCTGTGCTTGTGGTTCATTATATAGCCATGTGCTTCATAGCCTACTATTTCACCGTTATCAAGTGCAACCTTTACCTTTATCAAGTCTGAATAGCATATTATTCCCGATTGTTCATATGCAAAATTTACAGTTGCTATTGATGCGGTTTTATCGTAATAGCTTTCCTTTAGAGAGGTATAACCTTTTGAATACAGAAAGTCTCTTGCTTTTTTTATTGCTTCATTAATAGTTAGCTTTTCTTCATTTACGGTTCTTGTATCAAGAAAGTATAATGGTATGCCGCCTTTTTTTGTCACACTTATAAAAATTTCTCTCTCTCCGTCTGATGATGAGTATGAGTAGGAGTCAAGTGAAGTGTTTCTGCTTTCTCCCGAAAATTGGAGATTTTGTCCTTTGTCCGAAAGAAAGTTTTTTGCATGATTTAATCCTTCCTCGCTTGTTACATCATTAAGTCCTTTTAGCATTGTTGCTTCAAGGTTTTCAAGATGCTCTGAGAACGGACCGTCATAAATTAAAGACGGATAATCCTGGAATTCCTGTTCTACCTCTTCAAATCCTGATAAAACATCGCCATTTGCCGCCATAGCAGAGTTATTAAAATATTCTCTTGATTTTTTACCAACTGTACCAAAGCTTATGTTTCCGTCATAAATATCCTGCTGCATTGCAAGTAAACCGTCATTTAGCCCCTTTGCATATTTTGAAAGAGAAAGCAGGGTTTG
>JAFQNU010000120.1 GCA_017420825.1 Clostridia bacterium | reverse complement strand
ATATGTATATTCCGGCTGTCTTTGCGTTATTAACCGAAGTTTGCCATGCAGAGCTTACGGTACTGGCAGAGGTGTAATCAATACCAAAACTGCAGTTTATGGCACAAACACCGAGAAGTGCCGCATCATTTAATGCCTGTAACAGGGCATATTCGGGCATTCCACCGTTTGCTTTTGCCACCTTCATCAATACAAGCTGTGCATTTGGAGCAACACCGGTCAAGCCTTTGCCGTTGTTTCCTGCGGCTATTCCTGCAACATGGGTCCCATGACACAAGGTTGATGAATACGTCTTGCCATTTCCGCTTATATAATTAAAAGCAAAGGGGATTTTTTCACTTTTGTAAACTGTATCAACTGTAGCCTTTGATTTGATACTCAGGCTTGGAAGCAGATTTTCAATATCCTCACGTGTATATTTAGGATTTTGAGGTGCTTGTGAAAACATTTCATGAGAGCAGTCAAACTCATTGTCAATAACAGCGATTGCCTGTCCTTCGCCTGTGTAGTCTGAAATTTCTTCGGGTAGTGCATGGGAAAGCCCTATTGAATCGGTAAGCTTGGGTGTTGCCTCTATTTCACCCGCAATATAAACATTTTTAACACCGGGAATATTTAAAAGCTTTTCCTCATCACTGCGTTCACCCTCTATCGCAAAGCCGTTAAAAAGTGCTGTGTAAACATAATCAGGCTCGGAAATTTCGGGGATTTCCTCCTGTATATTATCAACGATTTCCGCTTGATTTGCAAGGATTTCCTCGGTCATCATTGTTTTTACACGGCTTTGAAGGAAATCGCCGCCAAAGGTTGCAATAGTATTGTCAGAAAGCAAAGGGTCACCCTCAACCTCGATAATAAACATTACCTTTTCATTACGGGAATAGTTAATTGTGTCGGGTTGGGGAAGCTTATCCACTTTTGTAAAGGTAAATTCATCAGAATTTGCAGTGACACAAAGCATGGCACTGCAAATTAATGAATATGAAACAAATAACGAAATAATTTTTTTAAACATTTCAAAAACTCCTTAGCTTTTTTTTGGTTTCAGAGTAATTGTGCAAATTTCGGGACGGTTAAACAGTCTTGGAATAATTGCTTTATTTCCTATACCCCGTGTTACTATCATTTTTGTATTCTCTCGCTGATATTCACCGCCAAAATATTTCGGGAAAATAATTCCTGTTTTATCATGAATATTTGTTTTCGGACACATCAGACCGCCAATTCCGGGTATGCGTATCTGCCCGCCGTGCATATGTCCTGATAAGATAAGGTCAAAGCCTTTAGATACAAGCATATCGAGTAAATTTGCCCTGTGGAACAAAAGAATTTCATATTCCTCCTGTTCGGGCAGCTTATTAAGTGCCGCCGACATGGCATCTCTTATTCCGTTGTAGCTTGTGCAATTTGGATCTTCAATACCGCTTAATATTATTCTTTTACCGTTTTTTGTTATGTGTGTGCGTTCATTTCGCAAAAATATTGCACCTGCATCACGACAGACACTAACAAGCTCCTCATAATCTGTCCGCCATATGTCATGATTGCCTGATGTAATGTATGTGGGAGCTATTTTAACTAAATTTTTTAATAAATTCAAAAATGGTGCATATGGAACATCATCATGAGTCATATCCCCGGGACAACATATTATATCGGGGTTTTCCTCACGGATTGCTTCAGCTATTCCTGCTGTTTTGTCACAGTGCAGGTCGGCAATCAGTGATATTTTAAAGCCGTCAAATTCTTGGGGTATCTTTTCCGAGCTTACGGTGTAATGTGTAACCTCAAGGCGGTTATCAAGTCCTTTTGCAACAACTAATGCGGCTCCTGCCGCCAAAAGCACAGTCGTTTTCTTCATTTATATCTCCAATCTGCCCGAGGGCTGAAAAATCTGTTATTTCTATATTATATTACACCAAATTCGGAAAAATAAACCATAGTTTTAAAGTATTTCAAAATCAAGGACACCATTATCGTAAATCAAATCAGGCTCACCGGAAATAAGAGGAAGAGCATAGTCAATGAAATCTTTTGTAACGCTCATTTTGTCAGAGCCTATCATATTATCGGGAACTTTTTTCTCGAAATTTGCCACATCTGACACGCTAAAGAAATTAACCTCACACTTATAAGGTGACTGCGAAGCACGCACAAAGCCAGCCATAAAGCCTGTGTTACCGTCTAATATATGAGCCGTTGCCTTGTAACCTGCGTTAAATGCCTCTTCATAGTCACACTTTGAAATATTTTGAGCACAGCAACGCTGTAAGGTTGAAAATTCAATGGCTCTTGTTTTGATTTTTGTGTTACTCTTTATAATTTCTTCAATTATTTTACCTACTCCGCCAAGTGCCGCATGGTTAAATCCGTCATTCATAAGCTGAGAGCCTGTTTCGCCTATGTATTTCCCGCTTTTATCCTTAATGCCTTCAGAAACGGCAATAATTGTTGAATTTTTTTCGCTCATAACTTCATTTACACGGTTTAAAAACTTATCCTTGTCAAACACTGTTTCAGGTAAAAGAATAATATCAACAGGTGAAAATGAGGGGGTGTTTGCAAGCGCTGCGGCGGCTGTGAGCCAGCCTGCATTTCTGCCCATTATTTCAGTTACAACAATTGATTTCATGTTATATACACGGGTATCCATGGCAATCTGTCTCACACTGTTAGCAACAAATTTTGCTGCTGAGCCGTAGCCGGGGGCATGGTCGGTCAGTGTGAGGTCATTATCTATCGTTTTCGGAACTCCTGCAATTTTCACATCAATATTGTGTGTCTTTGCATACTGAGACAGCTTACACACTGTGTCCATTGAGTCGTTTCCGCCTATATATACAAAATAACCTATATTATATTTTTCAAATAATGCAAAAATATCTTCATAAATCTTACTGTTATCTACTGCATCAGGCAATTTTTTCCTGCATGAGCCAAGAAATGATGACGGAGTCTGACGTAAAAGTCTTATACGGTTGTCATCACTAAATCTGTCAAGAACTGAAATTTCCTCTCTCAAAAAGCCGTCTATACCGTTAACCATTCCATAGACAGTGTGTATTTTGTCGCTTTGCAGAGCTTTTTTTATTACTCCTGCAAGTGAGGAATTAATTGCTGATGTGGGGCCTCCCGACTGTCCTACTATAAGATTTTTCATTTGTCAAATTCCTTTCTCATTTGTTAATAATATCTTTTATTACTTCTCCTGCAATGAGCAGTCCTGCTACTGACGGCACAAAGCTGACACTGCCGGGTGTACTTCTTTTGTTACTTTCTTCTTCAAACTGCGGCTTTAGGGGTTCTTCGTCCGACCACAAAACCTTTAGCTTTGAAATCCCTCTTTGTTTCAGCTCACGTCTCATTACTCTTGCAAGAGGGCAAACCTGCGTTTTGGATATATCGGTTATTTTAAAACGTGTTGCGTCAAGTTTATTTCCTGTGCCCATTGAGCTTATAACAGGAACATTAAGCTTAGATGCTTTTTCAATAATAAACAGCTTAGATGTTACTGTGTCTATCGCATCAACAATGTAATCAAATTTTGTAAAATCAATTTCATCACCGTTTTCAGGTGTGTAAAACATATTCAATGCGGTAATTTCTGCATTGGGGTTAATATCCCTGGCACGTTCACACATCACCTCGGTTTTATACCTTCCTAGTGTTGAATGAAGAGCGATAAGCTGTCTGTTAATATTAGAGGGTGATACAGTATCGTTATCAATAAATGTGAGCCTTCCGACTCCCATTCGTGCAAGTGCCTCACATACATAGGAGCCTACACCGCCTATTCCGAATACTGCAACCGATGCGTTTTTAAGTTTTTTTGTTGTATCCTTGCCTAAAAGCATTTCACTTCTGATAAATTGTGACATACTTCCTCCCGATTGTATACCATTATATTACTATTATAGTGTTTTTTTTAACTTTTGTCAATCTGTTTTTCGTTTATCGTACGTCTTTCGACAAATTTTATACATTTGTATTCTGACTGCAGTATTTTAACAATTTTTTCGGTTTCGTCACTACTGCCAAAATCTACAATTATAATCTCCGTATCACCATACTTGTTAATTACTTCTTTAATATCATTTTCAATGGTTTTTTCGTTGTTATATGTACACATTACAACGGGAGTATTGTAAAGAGTTTTACCGCAGGCAAAAAGAATAAGACAAAAAAGACCAAAAACCGCAAAGATTGATATAATACTTAAAACAAGTGAACCGAGCATAAAAAGCACCTCACACAAATTAATTTTACTAATATAATATGTTCATTTGTGAAAATTGCTCACTTTTACCAATTTACGAGCTGTTATTTGTACATCAAAAAACTTGACAAAGCCGTTGTTTTTTTGTAAAATATAATATGGTGTAATATATTTTATAATACCGACATCGGTATGGAAAGGAAAAGACATGGGATTAACATTAACAGAAAAGATTTTATCAGCTCACATTGTTGACGGTGAAATGATAAAGGGTAAAGAAATCGGGATAAGAATTGACCAGACATTAACACAGGACGCAACGGGAACAATGGCATACCTTGAATTTGAAGCGATGGGTGTTCCGAGAGTAAAAACCGAGCGTTCGGTTGCATATATAGACCACAACACACTCCAAAGCGGATTTGAGAACGCAGATGACCACAGATTTATAGGAAGTGTATGTAAAAAGCACGGAATATATTTCTCACGTCCAGGCAACGGAATTTGTCATCAGGTACATCTTGAAAGATTTGGTATTCCGGGAAAAACACTTATAGGTTCTGACTCACATACACCCACAGGCGGCGGTATCGGTATGATAGCAATCGGTGCAGGCGGTATGGACGTTGCGGTTGCAATGGGCGGCGGAGCTTACTACATAACCTGCCCGAAGGTGGTTAAGGTTGAGTTAAGCGGAAAATTAAGTCCATGGGTAAGTGCTAAGGACGTTATTTTAGAGGTTTTAAAAAGACTTTCAGTTAAGGGCGGAGTAGGCAAGGTTATTGAGTATTGCGGTGCGGGCGTTAAAACACTTTCAGTACCTGAAAGAGCAACTATAACAAATATGGGTGCTGAATTGGGTGCGACTACTTCAATATTCCCGTCAGATGAAACAACAAGAGAATTCTTGAAGGCTCAGGGCAGAGAGCAGGATTATACTCCGCTTTGTGCAGATGATGATGCGGTTTATGATGAGCTTGTTGAGATTAACCTGTCCGAGCTTGTACCGTTGGCGGCTTGTCCTCATTCTCCCGATAATGTAAAGTCTGTTAAGGAAATAGGAAATCTCAAAATTGACCAGGTATGTATCGGTTCATGCACAAACTCATCATTACTTGATATGTTGAAGGTTGCACATATATTAAAGGGTAAAACAGTTCACCCCGATGTATCTCTTTCAATTGCTCCTGGCTCAAAGCAGGTTTTAAATATGCTTGCTAAAAATGGTGCGCTGTCAATCATGATTGAGGCAGGTGCAAGAATTTTAGAGAGTGCGTGTGGCCCATGTATCGGTATGGGACAGTCACCAAACTCAAAGGGTATATCCTTGAGAACATTTAACAGAAACTTTGAAGGACGTTCGGGAACAAAGGACGGACAAATCTATCTTGTATCTCCTGAAATGGCGGCGGCATCTGCACTAACAGGTGTTTTGACAGACCCAAGAGATTTGGGAGAAATGCCTGAATTTAAGCTCCCTGAGTTCTTTGATGTAAATGATAACATGATAGTTCCGCCGATTGAGGCAGATAAGATGGACACAGTTGAGGTGTTAAGAGGTCCGAATATTAAGCCATTCCCTGTATCAGAGCCATTGGCACAGACAATAGATGCACAGTGCAGCTTAAAGGTGGGGGATAACATTACAACAGACCATATAATGCCTGCAGGTGCAAAGATTTTGCCATTGCGTTCAAATATACCTGAAATTTCAAAGCACTGTTTTGCCGTGTGCGACGAAAATTTCTATAAGAGAGCGCTTGATATGGGTAAATCGGTTATAGTGGGCGGTTCAAACTATGGACAAGGCTCATCAAGAGAGCATGCCGCACTTGCACCTTTATATCTTGGAGTTAAGGCAGTTATAACAAAGTCATTTGCAAGAATACATATGGCAAATCTTGTGAATGCAGGAATTTTACCGCTTACCTTTAAAAATGAAGCAGATTATGAAAGAATAGACCAGAATGATGAGCTTAAAATTGAGAATGTAATTGAGCAGATTAAGGCTGGCGATGAGATTACAGTTAAGAATGTCACTAAAAATTATGAGTTTACAACAGTTTTATCTGTATCTGACAGACAGAAGGATATGCTTTATGCAGGCGGATTGTTGAACTATACAAAAGAGACAGGCAAATAAAGAAGGAGAGTATAAAATGGCAAAAATTCAGATGAAAACTCCGTTGGTTGAGATGGACGGAGACGAAATGACAAGAATTATATGGAAGATGATTAAGGATATTATCCTTCTTCCGCATATTGATTTGAAAACAGAGTATTATGATTTGGGACTTGTTCACAGAAACGAGACAGATGATAAAGTAACCTTTGACAGTGCAGAGGCTACAAAGAAATACGGTGTTGCGGTAAAATGTGCAACAATAACTCCCAATGCGGCAAGAATGCCTGAATATAACTTAAAGCAGATGTGGAAATCACCAAACGGAACGATAAGAGCAATCTTAGACGGTACGGTTTTCAGAACACCGATTTTGGTTAAGGGCATCACACCGTATATTCCTACATGGACAAAGCCGATAACAATTGCAAGACATGCTTATGGTGATGTTTATAAGAATGTCGAGATGAAGGTTGAAAAGGGTTCAAAGGCGGAGCTTGTTGTAACAAAGGCTGACGGAAGTGTTTCAAAAGAAACAATTTTTGATTTTGATAATACCGACGGAATTATTCAGGGACTTCACAATAAGGCGGACTCAATTTCAAGCTTTGCAAGAGCATGCTTTAACTTTGCGATTGATACAAAGCAGGATTTGTGGTTTGCAACAAAGGATACAATTTCCAAAAAATATGACCATACATTTAAGGATATTTTCCAGGAAATTTACGATAATGAATATAAAGAGAAGTTTGAAGAGCTTGGAATTGAGTATTTCTATACACTCATTGATGATGCAGTTGCAAGAGTGGTACGTTCAAACGGAGGATATATCTGGGCATGTAAGAACTATGACGGCGATGTTATGTCGGACATGGTTGCAACAGCCTACGGCTCACTTGCAATGATGACATCAGTGCTTGTTTCACCTGACGGCATCTATGAGTATGAGGCGGCTCACGGTACTGTCCAGAGGCATTACTATAAACACTTAAAGGGCGAAAAGACTTCAACAAATTCGGTTGCAACTCTTTTTGCATGGACAGGCGCATTGAGAAAAAGAGGCGAGCTTGATGAATTGCCGGAGCTTGTAAAGTTTGCAGATGATTTGGAAAAAGCAACAATTGAAACAATTGAAAATGGTATTATGACAGGAGATTTGGCGGCGCTCTCAAGCTTAGAGAACAAGACAACCGTTGATACTGAAACCTTCCTTGTTGAGGTTAACAGGACTCTTGAAAAAATAAGAGCATAATCGGAGATAAATACTATGATTACAAGTAAACAACGTGCATATTTAAGGAAGCTTGCAAATCCGATAGAGCCGATTTTTCAGATAGGAAAGGGCGGAATTTCTGAGAATATGATAGAACAGCTGTCACTTGCACTTGAGTCAAGGGAGCTTATAAAAATTCATATTTTAGAGACCGCACTTCTTGATGCAAAGAGCTGTATAAATGAGCTTAGTGCACAGCTGCACGCTGAACCTGTTCAGGCTATCGGGTCAAAAATGGTTATATACAAGCAGGCTAAAAGTAAAGAAAACAGAAAAATTGAATTACCTTTGAAATAGGAGTGAAAACCGTATGTTAAAGATTGGAATTATGGGCGGAACCTTTAACCCCGTTCATAACGGACATCTGATTGCGGCAAAGGCGGCAAGAGACCAGTTTAAGCTTGACAAGGTGTTGTTTATCACGGGTGGAAACCCACCGCATAAAAAAGGTCAGCCTATATTAGACGGTACTGCCAGACATAAAATGGTGTCGCTTGCAATAGCGGGCGAGGAAAAGACAGAGGCATGTGATTACGAGATTAAGAAGGAAACATATTCATATACCTTTGAAACATTAAAGCATTTAAAAAAAGAGTACAAGGATGCCCAATTATACTTTATTGTGGGAGCTGATTCATTTCATGATATTCCTACATGGTATAAACCACGAGCAATAATGGAGCTGTGTACAATTTTAGTGTATGACCGTGAGGGCTATAACCCGAAAGAAGATTTAAAAAATATTAAGAGTGAATATTACTGTAATGTTGAATTTATAAAGTCTGTAAAGGTTAATGTCAGCTCTTCACAGATACGTGAGCTTGTGGGGGAAGGGAAGGATATATCCGCGCTTGTCCCGAAGGTTGTTGAGGAGTATATTGCCCGTAATGGTATTTATCGCAAAAGTGATGAAAGCATTAAAAAGAGACTTAAAAAAGCATTAAACGGTGAAAGATATTCTCACAGTATAGGAGTAAGCTCGACTGCAACAGCACTTGCCAAAAAGTATAAGGTTGACGAAAATCAGGCATATATTGCAGGACTTTTACATGACTGTGCAAAAAATCTTAGCAAAGAACAAATGATGCAAAAGTGTGAGGATTATGATGTTGAGCTTGACGAGTTTGAGAAGGCAAACCCTGTGTTAATTCACGCCAAGGTCGGTGCAAGAGTTGCAGAGATTGAGTATGGCATAAGAGACAAGGAAGTTATTTCGGCTATTGGGTGGCATACTCTTGGATATGTTGGTATGGGACTTTTAGAAAAAATTATCCTTGTTGCCGACATGATAGAGCCGGGCAGACATTATCCCGGAGTTGAAAATTTAAGAAAGATTGCGTTTGAGGATATAGATAAGGCTCTTTTGGAGTGTATGAATCAGACGGTAAGCTTTAATAGTGCAAAGGGAAGAGATATTCATCCCAACGCATATGAGATAATAAAATGGTTAAATAAATAAGAAAGGAATAATAAAAATGGAAGAAAACATAAATATGCTTGAAGATGAAAACGGAAACGAATTGAAATTTGAGGTTATTGATGTCTATGAATTTAATGATGAGACATATTTTGCTCTTGTTGAGGTTCTGGACGAGGGAGAGGAAACTGACGAGGTTGTTATAATGAAGGTTGACAACACAGACGAGGAAAATCCTGAACTGGTTATGGTTGAGGACGAAACAGAGCTTGAAGAAGCCTTCAATGAATTTGTAAGACGTGATACTGAGGATATTGAGTAAGGCAATAGTATAATAACGTGTAAAATAAAGCCACGCATATGCTGCATTAGTGCAGCCTATGCGTGGCTTACTATTTGTGCAAAAAAACTGTAAAAAAGTCCATAATTGTGTCCAATATGTTGATTTTTGATTTTAAATATGTTATTGTAGAATAGAGGAGGGGTATGTATATGAATATAAATATTAATTCGCCAAAGCTTCTTTCCTTAATTATGTCATTTTATGAGTTGTCAGGTATGAAAATAGCAATTTATGATAATGAATTTAAAGAGATATTGACTTATCCTGAACATTCGTGCGCATTTTGTGAGGCGGTATGGGAGTGTTCGGGTAGAAATAAATGTGACAGCTTTACGGCTGATATGTGTCGGAAAAGCTCGCAAAAAAGAGAAACCCTGGTATATACCTGTCATGCAGGTTTAACTGAGGTGGTGTTGCCTCTACAGGAAAACGACATTGTTTTCGGATATGCCGTTTGTGGTCAAATTACTAATCAGAAGGACAGAGAAAAATTTGTTGAAGATGTTTTACAACGGTGCAGTGAAATGGAGCTGGAACCGGATAGTATAAAAGAGCTTATAAAAGATGTAAAGTACAGAACAGACAATCAATTAAATGCAACTCTGCAGATTATTAATGCACTTGCTTCATATATTATTCTTCAAAAGATGGTATATGTCTCTGAAAAAAAGCTTGGGTTGCAGATTGTGGAGTATATAAGACAAAATATATACGGTGATTTATCTGTTAAGGCTTTATGCAGAAAATTTGCTGTGTCAAAATCCAAGCTATATATAGTAGTTAAGGAATATACACCACAGGGACTGGCAAAATTTATTCGTAGCTGTCGTATAGATACCGCACTAAGAGAAATGAAGAATAATCCTGATAAGCCGTTGACTGCGATTGCAAAGAATGTGGGATTTGAAAATTATGAATATTTTCTCAGGGTGATTAAATGGGAAACAGGAAAATCTGTTAAGGAAATAAGAAAAAAATATAATGAAGAAACAAAGTTGCAGTAGGAGTATTGAAAAGGAGAGCATAACATGATAAATTATATGTTACTATTTTTATCGGTGTTTTTTGACACATTTAAGAATATATATTATAACTATTTTGGAAAAAATGTGATGAAGGGGCATTGTGACACTTTACTTTTTAATGAAATTAACTGTATAGGTGCAGTGATTTACTTTATTGCCGGAGGTGCTGATCTTCACATTTCACCGTTCTCACTGTTTATGGCTCTTGTTTTCGGTGCGGTGACCGTCAGTGCACAGTATTTCGGACTACTATCTATGTCACTTGGCCCGATGTCATACAGTGTATTGTTTACATATCTCAGTATGCTGATACCTACAATATTCGGGGTTATTTACTTCAATAATATACCGTCTGCTTTACATATAATTGGTCTTGTGCTTATGGTTGTAACCTTTTTTATGAGCTGTGAGCTAAAGGGAGAGACAAGAGTAAGTATAAAGTGGATTTTTGCGGCATTTGCAAGCTTTCTTGGCTGGGGCTTTGTGGGTGTTTGTCAGCAGCTTCATCAAAGCTCACAATATGCATATGAATTAAAGGGCTTTTTGCTTTGGACATTTATCTTTTCGGCAATTCTTTTTTGTGTATTATTTCTGTTTACTAAGAACAAGGAAAATGAAAAGCCGCAAAAGCTTGGTATTATGCCTGTAATTCTTATGATTTTTACAGGTGTAGCTATTGGTTCAATAAACGAAATCAATCTTTATCTAAGCGGAGTAATGAACCCCGTGATATTTTTTCCGGTGGTGAACGGAGGAGTAATTCTATTGTCAGGTATTGCCGCAATTTTAATATTTAAGGAAAAACTATCGGTTAAACAGTGGATTGGCATTGTTACGGGATTTGTATCAATTTTGTGCTTAGGATTTTAGTTGTTAAAAACAGGGGGTTAAAAATGAATAATTTAAAGAAAAAAATACTTGATGAAATTCCACAGTATGACAGAGAAAAAATAAGCTGGAACAGTATGGAGGAGTTTGAAAATCTGATTTATGAGGAAAACGGATATAGAATTTATTCAAAAGCTATTCAGACAGCACTTGATAAATATAAATGTATTAAAATTTCTAAAAGAGAAGAAATGTATTTAAACAGACCAATTATTATGAAAAGCGGATATAGACTATTGCTTGATGATAACCAGAAGATATCAAATGTTCCGGGTACAATGACTTGTATGATAAGAAATGAAAGGCTTATAAATGGGGAAAGTATGCCTGCGTTGATGGAAAATCCTGATTGTGATATATCGGTAGAGGGGGGTTACTGGAATGGCGGACTTCTTGGTAAGAAAGGTGAAGTGCGGCTTGGAACAGGAGAAATTCCTGAGTATAAGGGCGCATTGTCAATTATGATTTTTATAAATGTTGAAAATCTTATTGTAAAAAACGCAGAATTTGTAAATGGAGGCTCCTGTTACGCTCTTCAGCTTGGTTGTGTAAATAAGTTTCGTATTTCGAAACTGAAATTTATTAAATACGGACGTGACGGTGTTCATGTTAATGGTCCTGCAAGTTTTGGAGAAATATGTAATTTGCACGGTGAGGATATGAAAGACGATATGGTTGCGTTAAATGCGTGGGACTGGGATACCTCGGCAATAACATTCGGAACAATAGAAAATATTTATGTGCATGACAATAAAAGCACAAATAACGAGTTCAGGCTTCTTCCCGGGCAGAAGGTGTATAATAACGCTGAGACAGAATGCGATATAAGAAATTGTATACTTGAAATTCTTGAGGGGATTTATACATTTAAGCTTTACTGTCAGCCTAATATCAGAAATGCAATATATAAGGAATATAATGATACATCAGGAACAGTGGGCAATATTTATAATATATGGTTTAAAAATATAAGAATCAACCAAAATCGTGAGAGTGGATTTAATGATTTGCCTGTAAATGGTATATTTGATGTATGTGCAAATTGTCGTGAGCTTCATTTTGAAGATATAAGCATATCCTATACAAAGCAAATGTTAATGGAAAAGAATATGAGCTTTGTAAGTGTAGGTCCTTTGTCGGCAGTGTGGACAAACGGTTCAGATAATCCTGATGACTGGGGAGAGGTTTTTGCACCTGATTCGGTGTGTCATGTCGAGGATATATATTTTAAAAATATTTGTTTTACAGATGAAAAAACAGAACAAAAGGAAGATTTAATAAAGGAAATCAAACAGGAAATAAATCATGATTATCCAAACACCAAACCAAAGGGTGGCACAGGATATGGAACAGTCGGAAATGTTATAATACAAAAGAATTAAGGTTTAAAGCTCTCAGATTACAGATGTATTTGAGAGCCAAAATTTTTCTCTCAAAAATTTCAAAATACTATTGATATTTTAACAATAATGTGGTATTATAATAACAGATGAAATTCAACCCTGTGACTCACGTGTAAGGTCATTTTTTTACCAACACTTCTTAAACGGGATGTATACTCTTTGTGTGGCATAAATGCCTCCTTTCCTTACGGAATGCCAGTGGACTTATAATGTACAAAGGTTACGACCCACCTGCTAACGCAGGTAAGAAAACTGACTGTATTCACGGTTTATATGGGGTTTTATTTTTTTTTGGAAACGGATAACGGGGTACTGCTGACGCAGCACCTCGTTTACAATTGTAATATTTAATTAATTCAATGTCGGTTCTTTGTTAAAACCTTCATAAAAACCCTTAACAAAGTTAGAAAAACACTCATCATCATGCCACTCGTTCATTGTATCCATGAGCATTTCAAATTCAAAGAGCTGCTGCTCATCAAGCTTTGCCTTAAAGCTGTTAACGGCTTGTATGTATTGCTTGTATTCGTGGGTTTGTGAAATTTCATCCTGTATTGCTTCAAGTGTTTCAAGATAAAGCTCTCTTAAATCTTCCATTTTTAATACCTCCTGCTTTTGTTTTAAATATAATAAAAAATGTGTAGCTACGCAATGGAGCTACACACAAAAAAGCGTATCGCCCCGATTATTTTGCAACTCATAGACCGCAACTTCAAGAATAAGAAAGCTCAGGTTATGAAAACCGGGGTATCAGCCTTTTTACAGTTTGATACCATGAGCCTTTTTATTCTTTTTTTGAAGATAAGGGTATAAGTACCCCATCTATGAGTTGCACTATTATAATACCACAAAATTTTACATAAGTAAAGTATTTTTAATAAAATATTCCAATAATCGTATGCCAAAATTCGACAAAATATAACAATAACAGACGACTAAACGCCGTCTGTTACTGTTTTTGGCTGTTTTAGCAGCCGCAATTATTATTGTCATCTGTAAATTCGCATCTTTCAGGAGGGAAAAATTCATCAACCGGGAAGGATATTCTTTCAAATAAATCACATGGGTTGTCATCTGTTGCACCTATGCATTCTTTTTGCGGAACACAGAAATCATATGCAGGGATGAGCAGCTGAACACGACGCTCCAGCTTTACAATAGAGAATATACCGATTGAAACAAATACTCTTTTCTCTTCGCCGCCGAGTATGAGGTTTTCACCAAATACTCTGCATACAGATTCAGGTACACTTGCAAGGTCAAAATCATCATCACAGCAACAGTCTCTGTCCTTAACGTCTACAACCTTTGCTCCTAATGCAATCGGGTCAACAACCTCTTTAATTGTCTACATAATGGCACATAAAAAATACAATTTAGCCTATACTGTTTATTATATTTTTATATGGACTGTCTTTTTTGTAATGATAAGATTATGTTCATGAATTTTATCGGCAAGAATTACAGTAATTAACTGGGTAATTCCGAACCAGCCCCATTAAAATTTGTTATTTATCTGCGTCATTATTTCTTATTTCTGCACGTTTAATTTTACCACCAAGAGTTTTTGGTAATTCATCTACAAATTCCACAATTCTCGGATATTTATATGGTGCAGTTGCTTTTTTAACATGATTTTGTAGTTCTTTTATAAGCTCATCTGACGGTGTATAACCTTTAGCCAAAACGATTGTTGCCTTTACTACCTGACCTCTTATCGGGTCGGGCGCGGCTGTAATAGCACACTCAATAACGGCAGGGTGTTCAATTAAAGCACTTTCAACCTCAAATGGTCCTATTCTGTAACCGGAACATTTTATAACATCATCATGTCTGCCAACAAACCAAAGGTAGCCGGAATTATCCTTCCATGCAACATCCTTGAGGTTATAATTACCTGTGCCGAGCGCTTCATTTGTTTGTTCATCATTTTTATAGTAGCCGACAAATAGTCCGACAGGTGGGTTTTTGATAACATCACAAATCACAATCTCGCCCTCTTCGCCGCTTTCACAAACCTTGCCCTCATCGTTTAAAAGTCTTAAATCATAGATGGGGGATGGCTTACCCATAGCTCCGGGTATAGGTTCAAACCACTCAAAATCAGCGCATAATACTGTTCCTTCAGTCTGACCAAAGCCTGTATGTATTTTTCCGCCTGTTAATTCATACCATTGATTAAATACTTCGGGATTTAACGGCTCTCCTGCAGTTGCCCAGTTTTGTATGCTTGACAAATCATAATCAGCAACATTTTCCTGAAGCATGAAACGATACATTGTAGGAGGTGCACAGAAGGTAGTAAGCTTGTAATCCTGCATTACCTGTAACAGCTTTTTAGGAACAAATTTGTCCATGTCATAGGCAAATATTGTTGCGCCGCAACACCATTGACCGTAAATCTTACCCCAACCAAATTTTGCCCAACCTGAGTCGGATACACTCATGTGTAATTTATTTTCCTGTACTTTTTGCCAATACTTAGCGGTTACTATATGACCTAATGGGTGCAGGTAGTTGTGCATAACCATTTTTGGCATACCTGTTGTACCTGATGTAAAATATATTTGCATTATGTCGGTAGATTTTGTTGCATCATCACCTGTGGGACGTTCAAGCACATCTGAATATTTCTCAAATTCCCTGTTGAAGTTAAACCAACCGTCTCTGTCTATATCACCAACAAGACCTATATTTTTAACACACGGCATTTCGGGAAGTGCAAGCTCCATTTGCGAAACAACATAATCATCATTTATACATATAAACATTTCAATGTTTGCCGCATTGGCTCTGTATGCAATATCTTTTTTTGTGAGCTGTAGAGTTCCGGGTATAACAATAACTCCGAGCTTTATCAGTGCAGTGGCACATACCCAATATTCCCAACGACGTCTTAATATAAGCATTACAACAGAACCCTTTTTCAAACCCTTTGCTTTAAAAAAGTTTGCCGCCTTGTTACTGAGCTTGCTCATATCCTCAAATGTAAATATTTTTTCATCATTATGGTCATTACACCATACCAATGCTCTGTAATCCTTCTGTTCCTTCGCCCAACCGTCAACTATATCAAATCCGAAGTTGAAGTTATCAGGAGTGTTTACTTTGTAATTTTCTTTAAAATCCTCGTATGAATTAAAATCCATTCTTGGTAAGTATTTTTCTAACATTATGTAATTCGTCCTTTCATATGTGCGTGCCAAAATTTATTCGCAAATCATAGTGAGGAAGGTTGCAGGAGTTGTTGAACCGCATCTTTGTCCGTGTGGGTATGACGGATTAAAATATATGCTGTCCCCTTTGTTCAGCTCAATTGTCTGGTCTGCAAATGTAAGAATAATTGTACCTTCCAAAACCAAGTTAAATTCTTCGCCGTTGTGAGTAACTAATTCAGCGGCCTTATCCGACGGGTCAAGAGTTACAATAAACGGTTGCATCATTTTTTTTGAAAATCTGTATGCTAAGTCAGAGAAGATGTATCCGGGATAACGGTCTGACACAAGCCCCTCTCCTGCACGGACGACCTGATATGTATTAAGCTTTGCAGAAGTGCCTGTAATCAATTCTGAAAAGTCAACTTTATAAAGCTTTGCAAGATGATATATCACACTAATGGGAATATCCTTTCCGTTTTCTTCATAGGCATTATATAAATCGCTATCAATTTTCAATTCATTTGCAATCTCGTCTGCGGTGTATCCGCATATTTCACGCAATTCTTTTATACGATGAGCAATTTCTCTGATTTCATCCATGTATATCTTCCTTTCATGACAATACTATTCCTATAATATCATTTTATCATATATTAAAAAGTGTGTCAATAACTAATTTGAAACAATATGCAAAAGGGACATTATTTCGCAATAATGTCCCTTATTAATATATTTATTCTACAATACGTAAAGCCTTAATCAAGCCTGAAGTATTAACATACTTGGTAATTATATTTACAGATTTGCCAACTGATAATTCAGTGTCATTGGGGTCAAAGTAAAATTCATCACTTTCGTTTCCTGTGGTCTGTATTTTTACAAGACAGGAGTATTTTTCGGGTATAACCGATTCAATAATCTCTCCATTCAGAGTATTAAGTTCTGTTATATATGGTTTATCTTCCACAGAAATAATTTCACCAAGTATTATATCGCCTGAGGAATCGGTTATATTACCAAGCTTTTTTAAGGCATCAACAGAATAACCTCTGATGTTTGATACCTCAACGGTATATTCAAATGTTTTAGGAGTTTTAATATCCTCGGAGGTACTGCCCATAAGGCGTATACCGATACCTATTATGAATACAATGATAAGTAATATAACACAAAAATCAATTATGTTTATTTTATTAAATAATTTTCCGTTCTTATCCATCGTATTAACCCTCCTGTTCATTTATAATATCAACTATATATCCGCCTGTGGTATATCCCTTTCCTCTTACAGGAAAGTGCTGACCCACTCTCACACAGCTGTTTCCGATTTTTATGACATTATCGCCTATCTGTGCATCAGCTTTTAATGTAATATATGTGTCCTCGGTAAGCGGTGAGGTTTTAAGAATATACTTATTGCTTATGTTATCCAACACTGTTACCTTTGAGTTTTGTGTTTTTATGTCGGTGATTTCTGCCTTGTATTTATCAGTGTAATCAATAACAACTATATCTCCTGCTGAGGCATTATCTAAAAGTCCCTTCTTATGAGAATTAACCATTACCACAAATTCAACACTGCTGTTCTCCTGTGGCTTTTCGGGAGTGAAGAATTGTGTTGCAAATACAAGAGCCGCCACAGCAACAACAATTATGAGAATATCTATAAAAGTTAATTTTTTATTTTTCATTTTTATTTTTCCTTTCAATCCTGAATTACTTTTCGGTAAACCTTTTCTATATTTTCTGTCATTGCCTGTGCAGTGAAGGTTTTGTTAAATATTTCAATAGCTCTTTGGCTCATTTTATTGTAAAGCTCATTATCAGAATAAAGCTTATATATAGCCTCTGCCATTTTCTCTGAATTTTTTTCGGGGAATAAAAATCCGTTTTCTCCGTTTTTGATAACGCCGGGGTTACCTCCAAAATCAGATACTACTGCCGGAATACCAAGACTCATACCTTCTAAGAGAGCAAGACTTGTTGCTTCCGTTCCGTATGAAGCATTACACTGTATATCTGTTATGCTCATGAGCTTATCAACGTCAGAAATAAAGCCTGTAAAAATTATATCATTTTCTCGGTTCAGAGACTTTACATAATCTTTTAAATGTAGTTCGTAGCTGCCTGTTCCTGCTATTACAAATACTGCATCTACATTCTGCTTTAAAAGTAAATCTGCAGCCTGTATAAAGTAGTCATGTCCCTTTATATCTTCGAGTCGGGCAACAATAGAAATTACCTTTTTGT
>JAFQNU010000119.1 GCA_017420825.1 Clostridia bacterium | reverse complement strand
TCCATCATAAGCTTAACCTTAATATTTGCTCCTCCGTGCTTTGGACCTTTAAGCGAACAAAGTGACGCCGCAACAGAAGAATAGGTATCTGTTCCCGATGAGGTTACTACGTGAGTTGTAAAGGTTGAGTTATTACCTCCGCCATGCTCTGCATGAAGTACAAGCGCCATATCCAAGAGCTTTGCTTCAGTTGGTGTAAAGTTCATATCAGGACGAAGTAACCGCAAAATATTCTCCGCAATAGACATATTGGGGTCAGGATGGTGAATATAAAGACCTTCGCCCTTAATATAGTGACGGTACGAATGATAAGCATAAACAGCAAGTGATGAAAAGTTTGAAATCAGCTCCACACACTGCCTTAAAACATTCGGAATACTTAAATCATTTGCATTTGAATCATACGAATACAGCGTGAGGACACTTCTTGCAAGAGAATTCATTATATCTCCGTTTGCCGCTTTCATTATAACATCTCTGTTAAAGTTGTCGGGCAATTTTCTGTAATCTGCAAGCAAAGCTGTAAATTCATTTAGTTCCTGCTTGTTTGGCAGTTTACCAAAGAGCAATAAGTATACAGTTTCTTCAAATCCAAATCTGTCCTCATTCATAAATCCGTCTACAATATCATAAACATTTATTCCCCTATAATAAAGCTCACCCTCACAGGGTACATCTATACCATTATCATTTTTACTTGATATTATTGTAGATATCTCGGTAAGTCCTGTCACAACTCCCCTACCGTCTAAATCTCTTAATCCCCTTTTGACCTGATGCACCTCGTATAATGCCGGCTCAATATTACTGTTTTTTTTGCACATTTCTGATAATGTATATATCTGTGGTGTTATTTGTGAATAGTCTTTTACAGCCATTTTCACTTTTCATCTCCTCTCTTATGTTAATATATCCTATTATAGCAAATTTTAACCTAAAAGTCAAATATCAAAACAGGACATATCCTTTCGGATATGTCCTGCCTCTTGTTAATAAAATTATACTAATTCAACGATAGCCATTGGAGCTGCGTCACCACGACGAGGTCCTGTCTTTATAATTCTTGTGTATCCACCGTTTCTATCAGCATATTTTGGTGCAATTTCTGCAAAAAGCTTTGTTACAACATCTTCCTTAGTAATAAATGCCAAAGCCTGACGGCGTGAATGCAATGTGTTTGTCTTACCAAGAGTAATCATTTTTTCAGCAAGGCTTCTTGCCTCCTTAGCTCTGGTTTCTGTTGTCTCAATTTTACCGTTTTCCAACAGGCTTGTTACCATATTTCTCAAAAGAGCCATTCTCTGGTCTGTTGGGAGATTTAATTTTCTTGTTCCCGGCATTTTCATTACCTCCTTTCATTTTACGCCTTAAAAATTATTCTTCTTCCTTTTTAAGGGTGAGTTCTAAATCATGCAACTTGTTTATAACCTCTTCAAGTGATTTTCTTCCGAGATTTCTTACCTTCATCATATCCTCCTCAGAGTTTTCGATAAGGTTTTCAACAGTGTTAATTCCTGCACGCTTCAAGCAGTTGTAAGAACGTACCGACAAATCCAATTCCTCAATTGTCATTTCAAGCACCTTTTCTTTTCTGCTCTCTTCCTTCTCGACTATGATTTCGGCATTCTTTGCTTCCTCCGACAAGTCAATAAACAATTTCAACAAATCATTCATTACCTTTGCCGAAAGACTTATAGCCTCATCCGGTTTGATTGTACCGTTTGTCCATACCTCAACAGAAAGCGTCTCTCTGTCAATATACTGACCAACGAGTGTATTCTCAACCGTATAATTAACCTTATTAACGGGTGTGTATATTGAGTCAATAGGAATTACTCCTACCGGTGGCTGCATATACTGCTTATTTTTCTCAGCTGATACATAGCCTCTTCCCTTTGACAACGTAATCTCCATATAAAGATTAGCATCCTCGTTAAGGGTTGCTATATGCAAATCCGGATTTATGATCTCAACATCTGCGTCCGCTTTAATATCTCCTGCACATATCTCGCAGGCACCCTTTGCTTCGATATATACTGTCTTTGGTAAATCAGAGTGAAGCTTCAGTGATAATTTCTTTATGTTTAAGATTATCTCTGTTACGTCCTCTTTAACTCCCGGAATGGTAGAAAACTCATGCTGAACTCCGTCAATCTTTACCGCGGTTGCTGCACAACCGGGTAATGATGACAATAATATTCTTCTTAGTGAATTTCCTAATGTTGTTCCGTAGCCACGCTCCAACGGAGTGACAACGAATTTTCCGTAATTACCTGTTAATTGTGTACATTCAATATTGGGCTTTTCCATTTCTATCATTTTGAAACCCTCCTTAACATATTCACCATCCACTGACCGAAGGCGACATGATTATTATTTAGAATACAACTCGACGATTAAGTGCTCCTCAACCTCATAGTCAATGTGCTCTCTGTTTGGCAGAGCAACAACCTTGCCTGTAAGTGTATTCTTGTCCATATCCAGCCAATCGGGAACTACTCTTGACGCATTTGTCTCAACTATTTCCTTAATTCTTGCTGAGTTTCTGGATTTTTCTTTAACAGATATTACCTCTCCCGGCTTTACAAGGTATGAAGGAATGTTTACCTTCTTACCGTTTACAAGAATGTGACCGTGGTTTACAATCTGTCTTGCTTCACGTCTTGTGTTTGCAAGTCCTAATCTGAATATTACATTATCAAGTCTTGTCTCAAGAATCTGTAATAAAACCTCACCGGTAATTCCACTCTTCTTTGTAGCCATAACATAATATTTATGGAACTGCTTTTCCAATACACCATAAATAAATTTAACCTTTTGCTTTTCATTAAGCTGCACACCGTACTCAGACATTTTCTTTCTGTTTTGCTTCGGGTTTTTGTTTGATTTCTTATCAACACCCATAACTCCGGGTTCAATGCCTAAGGTTCTGCATCTTTTTAAAATGGGCTGCATATTTTTAGCCATGCTATATTAACCTCCTTCAACTATTAACTAAATAGTACAAATATCACACACGTCTTCTCTTGGGCGGTCTGCAACCGTTGTGAGGAATAGGAGTAACATCCTTAATCATGCTAACTTCAAGACCTGCAACCTGAAGAGCTCTGATAGCAGCTTCTCTTCCTGCACCCGGTCCCTTAACATAAACCTCAACAGTTTTTAAACCATGCTCCATAGCAGCTTTTGCTGCTGTCTCTGCAGCTGACTGAGCTGCGAACGGAGTGCTTTTTCTTGAACCACGGAAGCCTAAACCACCTGCGCTGGCCCATGATAAAGCGTTTCCTGCTGTATCTGTAATAGTTACTATTGTGTTATTGAAGGTTGAGCGAATATGAGCTGCGCCCTTCTCAATGTTTTTTCTATCACGACGTCTTGTACGTGTAGCTTTTTTAACTACCTTTGCCATTTGAGTTCAGTACCTCCTTTATTATTTCTTCTTATTAGCCATTGTCTTTGCAGGACCTTTTCTGGTTCTTGCATTGTTCTTTGTGTTCTGTCCTCTTACAGGGAGTCCCTTTCTGTGACGAACACCTCTGTAACATCCGATTTCCATCAATCTCTTGATGTCGAGTGCTACCTGACGTCTCAAGTCACCTTCAACGGTAAACTCTGCATCTATTACTGTTCTGAGTTTATTAACCTCATCATCGGTAAGATCCTTAATTCTTGTGTCAGGATTAATACCGGCTCTTGGTAAATCAATACCTGCGATTCTTGCCATTTTTACACCTCCATGTATAAATCTTACATTGTTAAACCTGTG
>JAFQNU010000118.1 GCA_017420825.1 Clostridia bacterium | reverse complement strand
GCCTCAGGCCATTTTTTGTGCATCTGAGACTTGACCTCATCAAATTGAGTAAGAATATCATCACATGGGTTTCCTGCAAAATCCCCGCTCCCCGATGATGAACAGTATATGCAACCGCCATATCCCTTTGTTCCGTCAATATTGGGACAGGTAAAGCCTGCATTAAGGCTGACCTTGAACACCTTTTGTCCGAATTTTTGCTGCAAGTGATAATTCCATGTATGATATCTTTTATTATCCGAGCTATACTTAAAATTGTTAGTCATTTTATCCTCTTTTTGCTATTTTCTTAATCTCATCAACACCCAAAATCAGACAAAGTGCAAAATAGACTATAACTCCGACCGCACCGCATACCGCACATATTATCAGATTTCCTCCGACAGAATGGCTGATGAGCTGTGATAGCCTGTAATATATTAAAATTACCGCAATACTCATAACAACTGCTGATGTGACAGTTTTTACTATGCTTATAATGTCTGATTTTTTAAATATTTTGCCGTATTTTATCCGCATTGCTATATAATTTAACAGAGCATTTGCCGTTGAGCCACAGGCTGTTGCAAAAGCAAGTCCGTAAATGCCAAAGCGAGCCGAAAGCAGATAAGCAAGCATAATATTTATAAGCATACTTGCGATTGCATTATACATAGGTGTTTTTGAATTTTTCTTTGAAAAAAACGCCTTTGAAAGCATTTCATTTAATGAAAAGCCTATCATTCCGACACAGTAACAGGACAGTGCCGTACCTGTTTTTATTGCATCATCTGTTGTAAAGCTTCCATGCTCGTAAACAACAGATATAACAGGTCTGCCGAGTATTACCAACCCTGCCATGAGTGGCAGAATAATAATTAGAATTGCCTTTATTGAAGTGGATAGCAGTTCATTTGCCTCTTCATAATTCTCTGATGCATTACTTACCGAAAGTCTTGGGAATATCAAGTTTGTAACCACAAAGGAAAACACTCCCACCATAACAGTGTAGAGCCTGTTTGCGTATTCAAGCATTGTGACACCGCCTGCAATTCCCGATGCAATTCTTGTGTTGACAATCGAATAAAGCGGTGAAACCCATGTGCTGATTAAGAGAGGTCCTGCAAGAATTAAAGCCTCTTTTATGTATAAATCCTTAAAATCAAGCCTTGGTCTGAATTTATAGCCTGTTTTTTTAAGTGCAGGTATCTGAATTATTACCTGTAAGCTCCATGCAATGAGCATAGTTACCGCAAGACCGTGAACACCGAATTTCTTTCCGAATATAGGAAAATATGCAATAACGGTCAGATTTGACACAAGACTCATTATTGACGGAATATTAAACTCACCAAACGACTGCAAAATTCCCACAAATGAAAATGCAAGTCCTGTGAAAATAATCATCGGAAACATGATAGATGAAAGCTGTGCCGCAAGGTCGTGCGTTTTTACATCAAAATCAGGCGCAAGAAAATTTATAAGCGGATTTGCAAATAATATACCCATAACAGCAACCAACACAGACACCGTCATAACCATTCCGACAAAATGATTTGCAAAGGACATAGCCTCGTCCTTTCCCTTTTTTTGTATAATACCATTGAATACAGGAATAAATGAGGCTGTTATAACTCCGCCTATCGCAAGGTCAAAAAGCATAGTCGGAAGCTTTGTTGCGGTCATGTAAGCATCTGAAACATAGCTCGTTGAAAAGTATGCTGCAATAAGCATATCACGAAACATTCCCAAAACCTTTGCAAGCAGTGTTGCAATTGTCATAAAGCCTGCAGTTTTAAGCATTTTATTCGACATTTCTATTCCTCCGGTAATTCTATGGCAAGCTGTGCATTTTTCTTTGCCAGTTCCTTCATTTTTTCAAGCTTTTTCCCCATATCCGACCTTATTTTGCTGTTATTTTCAAAACAGTCGTTAACAGCATTTATAAGCTCATCAGATGAGAGTCTTTCAACATCAAAATATTTATTCTCACCCATGTAATCAAGAAATCCCGACACCTTCGGGTCATATACAAGACCGATTAACGGAACAGCGCAAAGCGCAGAATATATAAGGCTATGAAGCCTCATTCCGATACATAACCTTGCCCCCGACAATATACTGATTAAATCGTCAGGCTCAGGTAAAGCTGTAACTGTTACACCCTTTTTTGTCATTGATGAAATTTTTTCGGTAATCTCCAAATCCTTGTCATGCTGAAAGGGTATAAATAAGGGATAACAGTTAAACTCTTGCGAAATATAGTCGCACACCTTCGCAAGCTGCTCGCAAAAATCTTTTGGAAAGTGATTATAATCCCTTATTGAAACACAGAAATAGTCACCCTCAAAAGGAGTCGGTTTCTTTATAAAATCAAGACCAAACACACTGTCGGCTGTAAGCTCAATTCTCGGCTTTTTTACTCCCATTTCTTTAAGCTCTGCCAACGAATTTTTATCTCTTAATGTTATTAAATCAACTCTGTTAAGTATTTTTGCGGTTATTTTCTTATTTTTAAGAGGCCCTATTCCGTTTGCGTAAAGCATTACCTTTTTCCCAAAAATTAGTGCAAGAATAACAACTGCAAGATAATACACAAGCGATTTTGTACTCGTTCTGTCCTGAATTAAGGTGCCTCCGCCCAAAATCAGCATTTTACATCCCATTACGGCTGTTATTAACGAAAATATACCGTCACGTTTTTTTGCATCAACGCCATATTTCTTTATTGTCTCTTCGGGGTTATTGGAAAGGACTGAAATTTTTATGTCTGCCCTCATGCCTTTGAGCTGTTGTATGATTGATAAAAGAAGGGCATCGTCACCGCTGTTTTTAAAGCCGTAATAACCGCAGATAAGTATATCCTTCAAGAATTATTCCCTCCCATGCTCGCAAAGACAGGCATTGTATGCCGCCTCTGCATCATCTGCCATACGTGAAACAGAATAGCTGTTAATAATAAGATTTCTTGAATATTGTGAAATTTTTTCAATATCCTCGTCCCACATACCGAAAAACTCGCCTATTTCCTGTGCAAGACGCTCCTCTGTTGACTGCTCACAATCACGGCAACAGAAGTTTGTGTCAATACCGATTTGCAGCTTACTCTCATCAAACAAACCGATATATCCCTCATTTCCTGCAACTATACATGGCTTTTTCTCACTCATAGCCTCCAGTGCCGCTCTGGAAACTCCCACAAACAGCTTTGCAGGTGCAATGAGTCTGTTTATATCTGTTCTTGCACCTGAGAGCATTACCGCCTCACGTCCAAGCTCACCATTGACCTTCTCGGCAAGTGACAAAACATTGTTATAATCATCACCGTCACCCACCACAAGAACTCTCAAATTCTCAACTATATTATCAAGCTTTGGTAACACGTTTATTAACTGCTTTGCAACAAGACTTCTGCTCTCATCAAGACGACTGACATACACAATCAAATTGTCCTCATCATTAATTCCAAACTCCTCCATTACAGGCTTTTTATCAATTTCAGGCGAGAATTTTTCTGTGTCAATTCCGTTTATGGTAACAAAAATATTCTTTTCGTCAAGCTTGTAATTTTTTATCAGATAATCCTTTATGTCATCACTTACCGCTATTGTTTTCTCTCCCCATTCGGTAAGGTACTTCAAGCCAAACTTTGTAGTGAATACCCAGTGAGCAGTTGTAACAAAAGGAAATTTCATTTTTTTATACAGACCTGCAAGCAGGAATGACGCTATTCTCGTGTGCGAATGTACTATGTCTATCTTTTCTTCCTCTATTATTTTTTTCAAGCCTTTTCGTGCCGCAAGCAAGTCTCTCGGTTTTTTACTGTGCAGGGGAAGGGTGTAGTGCACAATTCCTGCCTCTTTTAGTTCGTCCTCATATGCACCGCCCCTTGACGCTATAATCACATTATACCCTCTTCTTGAAAGCTCCTTGCTAAGCTCAACCACATGAGTCTCTGCTCCGCCTATATCCAACTGCATAAGTACCATTAATAAATTGCGTTTCATAACATTCTCCTCATAAAAGTAAACAATATATCCATTTTATGTTATTATATACTAAATTTATTAAATTAGCTATATATATGTATAATTTTCTTGATTTTTTGGTTTATTTATGATATAATATGCTTGGTGAATTATATAATTCAAAACGGAGGTACCATTATTATGGCCAAAAAGAAAACAACAGAAAAAACACTCGACATGGACGTGCTTGCAAATCAAAAAATAGTCAATGTTGAGCTTAATAATGAAATGCAGAAATCCTATATCGACTATGCGATGAGTGTTATTGTGAGCCGGGCATTACCTGATGTTCGTGACGGTATGAAGCCTGTTCACAGAAGAATACTCTACGATATGTATGAGGAAAATCTGTTATATGAAAACGATTTCAGAAAATCTGCCGCAACTGTCGGAGACGTGCTTGGTAAATATCACCCGCACGGTGACAGCTCTGTTTATGATGCAATGGTTCGTATGGCGCAGGATTTTGCTTTGAGATATCCGCTTGTTCAGGGTAAGGGTAACTTTGGTTCAATCGACGGAGACCCCCCTGCTGCTTACCGTTACACCGAGGCAAAAATGTCAAAAATATCTGCTGAAATGCTTGTTGACATTGAAAAGGAAACTGTTGATTATGTTCCGAACTATGATGATAAGAGACTTGAGCCTGATGTTTTGCCGTCAAGATTTCCAAATCTTTTAGTAAACGGTTCATCAGGAATAGCTGTCGGAATGGCAACCAATATCCCGTCACACAATTTGTCCGAGGTTATTGACGGTATTATTGCAGTTATTGACGAGCCTGACATTTCAATTGACGAGCTTATCGAATATATAAAAGGTCCTGACTTCCCGACAGCAGGAATTATAATGGGTAAAAGCGGAATACGAAGTGCCTACCACACAGGAAGAGGTAAGGTTATTATCCGTGCGAGAGCTGAAATAGAAGAGCTGGAGGGCGGAAGGTCAAGAATTGTTGTAACCGAGCTTCCGTATCAGGTTAATAAGCAGAAGCTTGAAAAGCATATAGATGAGCTTTCAAGAGAGGGTAAGATTGAGGGTATTTCCTCAACAAGAGACGAATCTGACGAAAATATACATTTGATAATTGATTTGAAACGTGATGCAAATCCGCACATAGTTTTAAATAACCTTTACAAATATACTCAGATGCAGGACAGCTTTGGTATAATCTTACTTGCCCTTGTTGACAAGGTTCCAAAAATACTTAATTTACGTGAAATTATAGACCACTATATCGCACACCAGGAGGACGTTATAAGACGCCGTACCATTTATGATTTAAGAAAAGCAGAAGAACGTGTGCATATTTTGGAGGGCTACAAGACCGCTATTGACCACATTGATGAGGTTATAAGCATAATACGTTCATCTTCATCAATTCCCGATGCAAAACAGTCGTTACAAGATAAATTCGGAATGTCTGAAATACAGGCAACTGCTATTGTTCAGATGCAATTGGGACGTTTGTCGGGACTTGAGCGAGACAAGATTGAAAATGAGTATCAGCAGTTATGTGCAAGCATTGCCGAGTACAAGGATATTCTTGCAAACGAGTACCGTGTGCTTGAAATAATCAAAGCTGACCTCCTTAAAATCAAGGATAAATACGGCGATGAGAGACGTACAGAAATTGCAATGGTTTCAGATGAAATAGATATCGAGGACCTTATTGATGAGGAAGAGGTTGTAATAACACTTACACACAGCGGTTATACTAAGAGAGTTCCCGTTGTTACCTATCGTTCGCAACGCAGGGGCGGAAGAGGTATTTCGGGTATGTCAACACGTGAGGAGGACTATGTTGAACACATCTTCACAACCTCAACACATGATACTCTCCTGTTCTTTACATCAAGAGGTGTTGTTTACAGATTAAAGGCTTATCAGATTCCCGAGGCGGCACGTCAGGCAAAGGGTACTGCAATAGTAAACCTTCTCCCTCTTGAGCCTGGTGAAAAGATAACAGCTATGATACCTATTAAGGAGTTCGAGGACGGAAAATATCTGACATTCTTTACAAAACGCGGAACTGTTAAAAAGACCGACCTGATGGACTATTCAAGAATAAGAGCAAACGGCTTGCGTGCAATAGAGTTAAGAGAGGACGACACACTTGTTAACGTACTGCTTACAGACGGCACTAACAAAATGTTTATCGGTACAAGATACGGTATGTCTATCTGCTTTGATGAGAAGGATATACGTCCTCTGGGAAGAACCGCAATGGGTGTAAGAGGTATCTCGTTAAAGTCGGGTGACTATGTAATCGGAGCTTGTATTTCCAAGCCTGATACAAAATTGCTTGTTGTTACCGAAAACGGCTACGGTAAGAAAACCGACCTTGACGAGTACAAGGTACAGTCAAGAGCCGGCAAGGGTGTATTCACATACAAGCTTACAGACAAAACAGGTCTTGTTGCAGGAATGGCAACAGTTTCAGATGATGAGGACATTATGCTTATCACATCAGGCGGTATAATCATCAGAACATATGCGGCTGATATAAGCACCTTCTCAAGACAAACTCAGGGTGTAAGACTTATGAAGCTTGCAGATGACATTAAGATTGTAAGCATGACGCTTACTCCGCACGAGGAGGAGCAGCCCGAAGGCGAAGAAGTTCAGTCTGACGGCGAAACAGCAGAAATTCAATCCGAAAGCGAGGAATAAAAATGATTAAAAAATTACTGGCAATATTTATGTGTGGTGCAATGCTTAGCGCTTGCACCAACACCGCAAATACCACAAGCACAAAGGAAACACCCGCTCCGTCTCCGTCACAGACAACCGAGGCGGTTGAACAAACAGAAAATTCCGAATTATATGCAGACACTATTGGATTTACAATTGAGCTTGAGAACGGCGGAATTATGAAGGGTGAGTTGTATCCTAATCTTGCCCCGATTACTGTTGAAAACTTTGTAGACCTTTGCGATGATAATTTCTATGACGGTCTTATCTTCCACAGAGTCATAAAGGGATTTATGATACAGGGCGGCGGTTATGACAAGGATATGCAGCCTAAAGAAACCGATTCGATAAAGGGTGAATTTGATGCAAACGGTGTAAACAATCCGCTAAAGCACACAAAGGGAGTTCTTTCAATGGCAAGAACACAGGTTCCCGATTCGGCATCAAGTCAGTTCTTTATTATGCATGAGGATGCTCCTCATCTTGACGGTCAATATGCCGCATTCGGACGTGTAACAGAGGGCTTTGATATAATTGACGAGATTGCCACAAGCGAAACAACAATATATCAGCCATACGGAATGACAGATGTACCAAAAGAGCAGATTGTTATTAAAACAATAACCATTGACGATTAATAATTATTTTCACGAAAGGATAAAATCATGAGCGATATCGTAATTACTATGAAAAACGGAGATGTTATGAAGGCTGAGCTTTATCCCGAAACAGCTCCCATAACAGTAGCAAATTTCTTAACACTGATTGAAGAGAAATTCTTTGACGGACTTATTTTCCACAGAGTAATTGAAAACTTTATGATACAGGGCGGCGGTTACGACGAACAGGGTAACCACAAGGAAGCCCCAAGCATAAAGGGTGAATTTACAAGAAACGGTGTGACAAATAATTTAAAGCATACAAGAGGAGTTTTGTCAATGGCAAGAACCTCATTCCCGAACAGTGCGTCAAGCCAGTTCTTTATCATGCATAAGGATTCACCGCACCTGGACGGTCAATATGCCGCATTCGGAAAAATTACCGAAGGTATTGAGATTGTTGATAAAATTGCAG
>JAFQNU010000016.1 GCA_017420825.1 Clostridia bacterium | reverse complement strand
TTATTTTAATGATATTACTAATCTCTTTTTTGACAGTAGCCTTGCCTTTTTTGCTTGTAAAAAACTTTTCAAAGCATGTCAGCCCAATTAACTCACAGACTAAGAAACTAAGCGTTTATGTTCATGACGAGGACAAGGTGGTAGAAATGAGTGTTAATCAGTATCTGAGGGAGGTTGTTGCAGCTGAAATGCCTGCAGAGTTCAATGTTGAAGCATTAAGAGCACAGGCGATAGCTGCAAGAACATACCTTGTAAACCGTATAAATTATTATGAAAGTGCCGGCACACCTGCAGAACATAAGGGTGCGTACACCTGTACAGATGCAACCCATTGTAAAGCGTGGATAAGTGAAAAAAAACGAAAAGAGTTATGGGGGAAGGAGAAAAGTAATGAGTATTGGAAAAAGATTTCCGATGCTGTAGACAGTACGGGAAATCTTATAATTACATATAACAATGAGCCAATCAGTGCGGTTTTTCATTCTACATCATCGGGCTATACCGAGAGTGCTAAGGATGTGTGGGGCGGAGATGCACAATACTTAAAAAGTGTCAGGAGTGAGGGCGAGGAAAAATCACCTAAATATAACTCTCAAAAAATATACACAAGGGAGGAATTTAATAAAATAGCAACAGAAAAAATACCTGGAGTAACTTTTGCAAATTATACCTTTGGCAATATAACAAGGAGTGAAGCGGGGGGCATTCTCACGATAGATATTGGCGGTGTAAATGTTAAAGGTACGGATTTTCGGTTTATTTTTGATTTGCAGTCAACAAATGTGGCTATACAGGAGTCAGATGATGAAATTGTATTCAATGTTGTAGGCTATGGACATGGAGTTGGAATGAGTCAATATGGAGCAAATCATCTTGCATCAGAGGGAAAAAATTATGAGGATATTTTAAAAACGTATTATTCAGGAGTGAGTATATCTGAATGGGAGGGTAGTTTTAAATAATATATAAACGGTCGGACGTGTTCTGACCGTTTTTTTTGTGTGTAACATTAACATAAATAACGGAATAGTATATTAATAATAAAGTTTTATGGGGTGATGTAATTGGAAAGTTTAAATGTTTTATCCCCCGGAGACGTGGGATATGTAAAGGAAATAAAAACCGTCGGAGCAATGCGAAGAAGGTTAATGGATATAGGGCTTATTGAAAATACGAGGGTGGAATGTGTGGGGAAAAGCCCGTCGGGTGACCCTAAGGCATTTCTTATAAGAGGTACTGTTGTGGCAATAAGAAATGAGGATTGCGAGAACATAATAATAGATAAGGCGGTGTAGAAAATGGGTAAAAGTGAAAACGCCGGGACTATGGAAATAAAAAGGAAAAAACCTGATGATAAGGTGATAGCGCTTGCAGGTAATCCAAATGTCGGAAAAAGCACACTGTTTAACGCTCTCACAGGTATGAATCAGCATACAGGTAACTGGGCAGGAAAAACAGTATCAAATGCAGTGGGATACTGTAAGAGCAATAATAACACCTATACATTAGTGGATATACCGGGTACATATTCTCTTTATGCTCATTCAAGTGAGGAAGCGGTTGCGAGAAGTTTTATTTGTTTTGGCGAAAGAGATGCTGTGATTGTGGTGTGCGATGCGTCCTGTCTTGAAAGAAATCTAAACCTTGTTTTGCAAATTATGGAGGTCTGTGACAAGGTGGTAGTTTGTGTTAATCTTATGGATGAAGCGCATAGGAAGGGAATAAATGTGGATTTAAAAAAGCTTGCCGAAATACTTAACACACCTGTTGTCGGATGTGTTGCAAGTAAGAAAAAAAATCTCGACAAACTGCTAGATACCTTAAATGAGAAAACAGAAAAACATGAATATACAATAAAATATCCAGAAGAAATCGAAAACAGGATTAAAGAATTGACCGAAAAAATTGGTGATGACTGTCCTCTGAACGCGAGATGGGTAGCTCTTAAAATAATTGAGGGGGACAATGAATTTATAGATGAAATAAATGAATTTCTTGGGTATGATGTGAGAAAATATTGTGAATTTTCAAATGAAGGACTCAGGGATATAATAGTTTCGACAATTGTTAATGAGGCTAATAAAATAAGTCGTGAAACAGTTTGTGTTTTTGAAACTAAATATAATAATTTTGACAGAAAAATAGATAAACTGCTTACAGGTAAGAGTGTTGGATATCCTGTTATGATTGCGCTTTTAATGCTGATATTCTGGATTACTGTTACGGGAGCAAATTACCCGTCAGAACTTTTGTCTGAATTATTTACTTATATTTCAAATAAGCTTTTATATGCGTGTGAATGTGTAAGTTTACCCCAATGGGCTATTGACGCATTTGTGGGCGGAGTGTTTAATATTTTGGGGTGGGTTGTGTCGGTAATGCTTCCGCCTATGGCAATATTTTTTCCACTTTTTACTTTGCTTGAGGATTTGGGGTATCTGCCGCGAATTGCTTATAATCTTGACAGTAGCTTTAAAAAATGTAATGCCTGCGGCAAACAATCACTTACAATGTGTATGGGGTTTGGCTGTAATGCGGTGGGGGTTACAGGCTGTAGAATTATCGACTCACCAAGAGAAAGGCTCTTAGCAATTCTTACTAATAATTTTGTCCCCTGCAACGGACGATTTCCAGCTCTTATTGCGGTAATTACAATGTTCTTTGCTAGTTATGGTGTTTTTGATACCGT
>JAFQNU010000117.1 GCA_017420825.1 Clostridia bacterium | reverse complement strand
GTATTATAAGCAACGGCAATGCTATTTTAATAGCCGCCTGAATAGGTTTTCTAAAAAGCTGATGCTTTCTTTTATTTATAAATGACAGTTTTATTATTCAATTCCGTCATCATACGAGCTGTCATCATCTGAATAGAGTGTGTCGAGTACATCTGCAAGGGAAAGGCTCTCGTCCTCCCGCTCCTCGTCGTCGGGGTAGTAGGAATCGTCATCATCGTCCCAGTCTCCGTCCTCACCGTCGATTATCATATCGTCGGCTAACTCATTTTCGTCGATAACAACATCGCTGTTCATGCTATCTGTTGGCTTTTCATCATCATCGTCCGGCTCGTCAAGGTCAATTTCCTCTCCGTTTCCGTCGAGAATTTTAATATCAAGTGCAAGTGACTGCAATTCCTTAACAAGTACCTTAAATGATTCAGGTATTCTTGAGTTTGGAATATTTTCGCCCTTAACAATTGATTCATAAGTTTTAACACGGCCAACAACATCGTCAGATTTTACGGTCAGTATTTCCTGCAAGGTATATGCTGCACCGTATGCTTCCAATGCCCAAACTTCCATTTCACCGAAACGCTGTCCGCCAAACTGTGCTTTACCGCCCAGTGGCTGCTGAGTAACAAGTGAGTATGGACCTGTTGAACGTGCGTGAATTTTATCGTCAACCAAGTGGTCGAGCTTCAAATAGTACATTATGCCGACTGTAACTGTGTTGTCGAACTTTTCGCCTGTTCTTCCGTCATAAACGACAGATTTAAACGATTTATCAAGACCTGCAAGCTCAAATGCCTGTAAGAGGTCATCATCTCTTGCTCCGTCAAATACAGGTGTGGCAATCTTTAAATATTCACCCTCACCGAGCTTGTCTTTCGCATCAAGAATTACCTTCTTATATGCTTCATCAACTGTCATTTTTTCAAGCTCTTCTCTTGTCTTTAAGCTGAGGGTTCTGTATGCGTAGCCCAAATGCATTTCAAGCACCTGACCTATATTCATACGTGAAGGAACGCCGAGTGGGTTCAATACTATCTGCAACGGTGTACCGTCTTCAAGGAATGGCATATCCTCCTGTGGTAAAACTCTTGATACAACACCCTTATTTCCATGACGTCCTGCCATCTTGTCTCCGACAGAAATCTTACGTTTTTGTGCTATATAGCATCTTACAACCTGATTTACGCCGGCAGGAATTTCGTCACCGTTTTCTCTTGTAAATACTTTAACATCAACTATAATACCGTTTTCACCATGCGGTACTCTTAAGGAGGTGTCTCTTACCTCTCTTGCTTTTTCTCCGAATATTGCACGAAGGAGTCTTTCTTCGGCTGTCAGCTCGGTTTCACCCTTTGGTGTAACCTTACCGACTAATATATCGCCTGCGTGAACCTCGGCACCTATTCTTATAATACCTGTTTCGTCGAGATCTTTTAATGCGTCCTCTGAAACATTTGGTATTTCTCTTGTAATTTCTTCTGCACCAAGCTTTGTATCTCTTGATTCACACTCATATTCTTCAATATGAATAGAAGTAAACACATCATGCTTAACCAATTCTTCGCTGATTAGTACAGCGTCCTCGTAGTTATAACCTTCCCAGGTCATAAATCCGATTAATATATTTTTACCAAGTGCCAGCTCGCCGTTATCCATTGCCGGACCATCTGCTATTATATCACCCTTTTTAACCTCTTCACCTACATTTACTATCGGGTGCTGATTAATACAGGTTGACTGGTTTGAACGGACAAACTTAACAAGCTTATGCTTGTGCTTTGTTCCTGTATGCAAGCCCTTTATGATAATTTCATTTGATGCAACCTTTTCGACTATACCGTCCTCTCGTGCAAGAACTGCTGAGCCTGAGTCTTTAGCACTCTTATACTCCATTCCTGTTCCGACGATAGGGGAGTCTGTTGTTAAAAGCGGTACTGCCTGACATTGCATGTTAGATCCCATGAGCGCACGGTTAGCGTCGTCATTTTCAAGGAATGGGATACATGCTGTTACAACAGAAACAAGCTGTCTCGGAGATACGTCCATGTAGTCAATTCTGCCGGGAGGAACTTCTAAAATTTCGTCCTGATAACGTGCTGAAACACGCTTATCAAGGAAGTGTCCTTCCTCATCAAGAGGTTCGTTAGCCTGTGCTATTATAAACTCGTCCTCTATATCTGCTGTCATATATACTATCTCATCTGTTACGATACCCTTTTCCTTATCAACCTTACGGTAAGGTGCTTCGATAAAGCCGTATTCGTTAATTCTTGCAAAGGTTGCAAGTGATGTTATAAGACCGATGTTCGGACCTTCAGGAGTCTCAATAGGACACATACGTCCATAGTGAGAATAGTGAACGTCACGCACCTCAAAGCCTGCTCTCTCTCTTGAAAGACCGCCGGGACCGAGGGCTGAAATTCTTCTCTTATGACGAAGCTCAGCAAGTGGGTTAGGCTGATCCATGAACTGCGAAAGCTGTGATGAACCGAAAAATTCATTTATAGTTGCAATAATCGGACGGATATTTATAAGAGTTTGAGGAGTTATTATATCAAGCTCCTGAGTAGCCATTCTCTCTCTTACAACTCTTTCCATTCTTGCAAGACCTATTCTGAACTGGTTTTGTAAAAGCTCGCCAACGCTTCTCAAACGTCTGTTACCCAGGTGGTCAATATCGTCTATTGTACCTATATTATAGGCAAGGTTTAACATATAGTTAATTGAAGCCATAATATCTTCAATTGTAATGTGCTTTGGTGAAAGCTCGTCGCATCTTAGAGTAAGCTGTTCCCTGATTTCTTCATCTGAACTGCAGTTTGCAAGAATTTCTGAAAGAACAGGGTAGAATACCTTATCAATATGCATATCAGATACATCAAAGCTTATAAACTCGCTTATCGGTACCATTTTATTTGAAATAACCTTAACAGGATTTTCCTCTGTTTCAATCCATACAAACTCAACAGCATTGTTTTCGAAAGACTGTGCCATTTCAAGAGAAACACCGTCACCCTTGTTTGCAAGAACTTCGCCTGTAACAGGGCTTACAACATCCTCGGCAAGTGTCTTTCCTACAATTCTCTGTGTGTATGAAAGCTTCTTATTGAATTTATAACGGCCTACCCTTGCAAGGTCATAACGCTTCGGGTCAAAGAACATATTTGTAAAGAGTGATTCTGCACTCTCAACGTTTAACGGTTCGCCCGGACGAAGACGCTTATAAATTTCCAATAAAGCCTCTTCTCTTGTTGTTGACGGATCCTTTTCAAAGGTTGCCTTAAATCTTGGATCTTCACCGAAAAATTCTTCGATTTCTGCATTTGTCTGAAGTCCAAGCGCTCTGATTAGTATTGTAACGGGTATTTTTCTTGTTCTGTCAATGTGAACGCAAAAAACGTCCTGAGAATCGGTTTCGTATTCGAGCCATGCGCCTCTGTAAGGAATTACCTGCGAATTGTAGAGCTTTTTACCTGTCTTGTCTCTGTCAAATGCGTAGTAAATTCCGGGAGAACGTACCAACTGGCTGACAATAACACGTTCAGCACCGTTAATAATAAATGTTCCCTGTTCGGTCATGAGCGGAAAATCACCCATAAAAATTTCCTGTTCCTTGATTTCGCCTGTTTCCGAATTAATGAGTCTTACACTTACTCTTAATGGAGCTGCATATTTTGCGTCTCTCTCCTTACACTCCTCAACCGAATACTTCGGATTATAGTCCAAAGCATAATCGAAAAATTCCAGAACCAGATGTCCTGAATGGTCTGTAATCGGAGAAATGTCATGGAATACTTCATGCAAGCCTTCCTCCAAAAACCACTTATAGGAATTCTTCTGCACCTCAATGAGATTTGGCATTTCTAAAACCTCATTGATTTTTGAGTAGCTGAGTCGAGTATTTTTACCTACCTGTACCTCATGCAACATTCAATAATCACCTCGTCTAAATTTTAAGTAAAATGATAAATTTTATCCTTTGTTAAAAATTTTAATATTACTATTGATTTTTTGTTTAAACTGTGTTATAATCAATACAGTAAAAGTTACAGAGGATAATATACCCATCATAATACCATTATACAATATTTAATATTATCATACTTCTGTCAATATGTCAAGAGGCATATTGAATTTTTTTGAAGATTTTCCAAAATTTGCATACCAAAGAAAGGATTGTTGATTAAAAATGCCACGATTTGTTATGAATATGGACTACATACCTGTATCTGCATATTTTATTGAAAACTGCTTAAAGGATGCAAGCGGTATATTTTTAAAGGTATATCTTTTCGGTTTAAATCTTGCTGTTAAGGGTGCAAGTGTTGATACTGCAGAAATTGCATCGGAGCTTGAAATACTTGAGAGTGATGTTATTCAGGCAATTGTTTTCTGGAAAAATAAAGGCTTGATTGTTGAGGCGGACGGAGTAGTGGAATTTTGCCCTAAGCCTGCATTTATGGAACAGATGGCGGTTGAACAGCCTGTTGGGGAGAGTGTACGCCATAGTACAGAAAACGTAGTAGCAAAAATTTCAAATGACCAGAACTTATCCGAGCTTATGATGCTTACGCAGGAGTTGCTTGCAAAACCGCTTAGCCAAACCGAAATGGAAACACTGTATTGGTTTTATGATGAGCTTGGTTTTTCGAGTGAGGCAATACTTCTCATACTTGACTACTGTATTTCAAAAGAAAAGCGTAATATGAGATATGTTGAAAAGGTTGCTATTGCATGGCACGAAAAGGGTGTTAAAACGGCTGAACAAATTATGGAGCATATTGCCGCAGAGGAGCGGAGAATGGGCCCCTTATACAGAGTTCAGAAGGGAATGGGAATTGCAGACAGAGCATTGAGTAATGCTGAGGAACAGTACATAAGTAAGTGGCTTGAAAAGCTTAATATGAGTGAGGATATGATTATGCTTGCATATGAATATTGTCTGCTTAATACATCAAAGCTTTCTATGCCTTATATGGATAAAATTTTAGAAAGATGGCACAATCAGGAAATATTTACGGTAGAAGCCGCACAGCAGGACAATAAGCAACACAGGGTAAGACAGACAGGAGGCTTTAATGCCTATGAGGATGGTTTTGACCATACAAGATTAGAAGAGCTGACAAGAAAAAATTAAAATAATATACAGGAGAGGAAGATTAGAATGTCAATTACAGAGAAAAAAGGATTTATATGTGATATGGACGGTGTCATATATCACGGAAACAAAATTTTACCGGGTGTTAAGGAGTTTGTGAACTGGTTACAGGAGGAAAACAAGCATTTTCTTTTCCTTACAAATTCAAGCGAGCGTTCACCGAGGGAATTAAAACAAAAGCTTCAGAGAATGGGACTTGATGTAGATGAAAAACATTTTTATACAAGTGCTTTGGCAACTGCAACATTTATAAAAAGCCAGAACCCATCAGCAACAGCTTATGTTATAGGAGAGGCAGGTCTTATTAATGCACTCTATGATTGCGGTATCACAATGAATGATGTAAATCCTGATTACGTTATAGTAGGTGAGACTAAAAACTACAATTACACAAGTATAGAAAAGGCTGTCGGACTTGTATTCAAGGGTGCTAAATTAGTAGGTACAAATCCGGATATGACAGGTCCTTCTGAAAATGGTATAGTTCCTGCGTGTAAGGCGCTTGTTTCTCCCATTGAGCTTACAACAGGGTGTAGTGCATACTACCTCGGTAAGCCAAATCCGTTAATGATGAAGACGGGTTTGAAAATGCTTGGAGTTGATGTTCATGAGGCGGTTATTGTCGGTGACAGAATGGATACCGATATTATATCGGGAATTGAGTCGGAAATAGAAACAGCACTTGTACTGTCTGGTGTTACCACTCCCGAAACTCTTAAATTATATCCTTACCGTCCTAAATATATATTTAACGGTGTTGGAGAGATAATGGGTGGAAAAAGTATCAAGCTGTAAAATGAACGGAGAAGAAAATGGATATTATTACACAAACTCTTATAAAGGAATTTAACCTGAAAGAATTTCAGGCGGTTAACACCATTAAGCTTATTGATGAGGGAAATACAATTCCCTTCATTGCACGTTACAGAAAGGAAGTAACGGGTGAGCTGTCTGATGAAATATTAAGAGGCTTTTATGACAGACTAACCTATTTAAGAAATATTGAAGAGAAAAAAGCAGAGGTAATACGTCTTATTGATGAACAGGGACTACTCACTGATGAAATTACAAGTGCAGTAAACAATGCAAAAACTCTTACTGAAATTGATGATATATACCGTCCGTTCAGACCGAAAAGAAGAACAAGAGCAACTATTGCTAAGGAAAAAGGACTTGAGCCGTTGGCACAGCTTTTGCTAGAGCAGGATAAGAATACAGATATTATGTTGGCGGCGGCAGAATATATAAATGAAGAAAAAGAGGTTAATTCCGCTGACGAAGCACTTGCGGGTGCAATGGATATAATTGCTGAAATGATTTCGGACAATGCCGATTATCGTAAGGAATTAAGAGAAAAGACATATAAAACAGGTATGACGGCAGTTAAGGCGGCAAAGGAAGAAGACAGCGTTTATTCAATGTATTATGATTTTTCCGAGCCTGTTTCAAAAATTGCAAATCACAGAATACTTGCTGTAAACAGAGGTGAAAAGGAGGGCTTTTTATCTGTAAAGCTTGAAGTTGATGAGGATACAATGACTCAGTATCTGAAAAATGAAACAGTAACTTCAAAATCGCCATGTGCAGAGTATTTAGAGGCGGCTTGTGAGGATTCATATAAAAGACTTATAGCGCCGTCAATTGACACAGAAATAAGAAATCTTCTCACGGACAGAGCACAGGAGGCAGCTATTAAAATATTTGCCAAGAATTTAAATGGTCTTTTATTGCAGCCGCCTGTTAAGAACAGGACAGTTCTTGGTCTTGACCCCGGTTACAGAACAGGCTGTAAGGTCGCAGTTGTTGATGAAACAGGAAAGGTGCTTGACACTAATGTTGTTTACTGTACATTGCCAAATCATGACAAGGACAAGGCTAAGGAAATCTTGAAAAAGCTTATTGTTAAGCATGATGTTGACCTTATATCAATAGGAAACGGAACAGCGTCAAAGGAGACAGAAATTCTTGTTTCAGATATGATTAAGGAAATAGATAAAAAGGTATATTATATGGTGGTAAGTGAGGCAGGTGCATCGGTTTATTCAGCATCTAAGCTTGCAACAGAGGAATTTCCTGAATATGATGTATCGTTGAGAAGTGCGGTATCTATTGCAAAACGTTTACAGGACCCGCTTGCAGAGCTTGTTAAAATCGACCCTAAGGCAATCGGTGTAGGTCAGTATCAGCATGACTTGAACCAGAAACGTCTTGGTTAGGCTCTTGGCGGTGTGGTTGAGGATTGTGTAAACAGTGTAGGAGTTGACCTGAACACTGCGTCTGCATCATTGTTGTCGTACATTTCGGGTATAAATTCATCAGTTGCAAAGAATATCACCTCATACAGAGAGGAAAACGGAAAATTCTCAAACAGAAATGAGCTTTTAAAGGTTGCTAAGCTCGGTAAAAAGGCATTTGAACAATGTGCAGGATTTTTGAGGATTTCGGACGGTGACAATGTTCTCGATAACACAAGCGTTCACCCTGAAAGCTACAAGGCGGCATTAGGGCTTATAGAAAAGCTTGGCTATACTCTTGATGATGTTATAAGCGGTAATGTTATGGATATGCGTGACAGACTTTCAAAAACAGATATCAAGGCACTTTCCGAGGAGCTTGGAGCAGGTGTTCCGACAATTCGTGATATCTGCGATGGTCTTATGAAAAAAGGACGTGACCCGAGAGAAGAATTACCACAGCCTCAGCTGTTAAGTGATGTAATGGATATCAACGATTTAAAGCCTGATATGATTATGACGGGCACTGTACGAAATGTTATAGATTTCGGTGCATTTGTGGATATCGGTGTTCGCCAGGACGGACTCGTTCATATTTCACAGATTTGTGACAGATATATAAAGCACCCTACCGACGTATTATCGGTCGGAGATATTGTTAAGGTTAAAATTCTTGAGGTGGATACAAAGAAAAACAGAATTTCACTGACTATGAAAGGAATATGATACATGACTAATACCATTGGTTTTCCGAAGCTTGGATTGGAATTTGAAATAAACAGGATAGCTTTTACTGTGTTCGGTAAATCTGTTTATTGGTATGCTGTAATTATACTTACAGGCTTTTTACTTGGTGTTCTGTTTGTATATAAAACCTGTAAAAAGCGGGGAATTGAGCCTGACCACATTTTTGATATCGGTTTTTATGGGTTGATTGCAGGAATAATATGTGCAAGAATTTATTATGTGATTTTTGACCCCGATTGTCTTGACGGAAGCATTTTAAATGTTATTAAAATATGGGAGGGCGGACTTGCAATATACGGCGGAATTATAGGTGCATTTCTTTCTACCTTTATATATTGTAAAATAAAAAAAATACCGCTTTTAAAAACAGTTGATGTATGTGCTCCCGGACTCTTTATCGGACAGGCAATAGGAAGATGGGGGAATT
>JAFQNU010000116.1 GCA_017420825.1 Clostridia bacterium | reverse complement strand
TTTCATTGAAAAATTTCAAAATTATGCTATAATTAAATTATAAACGTTAATAATATAATTATTAAAACAAAGAAGGGATTAGTATTATGGAAGAAACAAGAGTAGCTTTAATAGGAATTATTGTTGAGAACTACGAATCTGTCGAAGCACTGAATGCATTGCTACACGATTACCGTGAATTTATTATTTCAAGAATGGGACTGCCATATAAGCACAAAGACATAAATATAATAAGTATCGGAATAGATGCACCTGTTGATATTATCAACGCACTTACAGGCAAAATCGGCAGACTTGACGGAATAAGCTCTAAAACAATTTTTTCAAAATCACTAGAAAAATAAGCAACTTAAAAGCCCATACATGTTTATTGTATGGGCTTTTTAATAATTATTTTTTTAATTTTTTCTTTTTCTTGTCATCTTTTTTGGGTACTCTGCCGTCGATTTCGTCAATAAGAGAAACATATTCACCGTCGACGCCTACGAACTTCTCCTCACCCTGTTTTCCTTCATTCTCCATTGCTGATGCATCAGGGTCATTACTGTTATCTCCGTAGCCATATCCGTAACCGTAACCATAGCCATAACCGTAGCCATATCCATAACCACCGTAACCATAACCATAATTACTAAGCGCTCTCTTACTGAAGCTAAATCCGTATCTCTTATATGAGCCGTATCTGCTTGTAAGATTACTTACGTCATTTAAGATATATCCAAGAATTTTAGCATCTGCAAAGTCCAAGCTGTTTCTTGCTCTTTCAAGAGTCTCATGAATTGTATAATTCTGACGTACAACGACAATAACACCATCAACATACTTTGACATAGCTGTTGAGTCTGCAACAAGAGTTACAGGCGGTGTATCTATAAACACATAATCATACATTTCAGATAATGAATCCATAAGCTCGCCCATTTTTGCTGATGCAAGCAATTCTACAGGATTGGGAGGAATTTGTCCTGATGTAATACAGTCAACACCATAATCCTCGCTCTTTTTAATAACATCCTTAACCTCAAGCAAACCACACAACACATCAGAAAGACCATTCAATCTTTCAATTTGGAGGTATCTGTAAACTCTTGGTTTTCTAAGGTCGGCGTCAATTATAAGAACCTTTGAACCCATTTGTGCAAATGCAATAGCAAGGTTAAGAGTAGTTGTTGTTTTACCTTCACCCGGGCTTGCACTTGTAACGATAACTCTTTTACACTTACGCTCAATATGGCTTAATGTAAATATAATATTTGTTCTTGCAGCCTTATAAGCCTCAGTCATCATAAAGTTTGAGCTCTTGTTAATAAGATTGTTCATCTTTATCTGAGCTTCATTTTGCTGCTGCGCAACGGTTTTAGCCTTAGCTTTACCTTCATTAATGCTTCCAATAATCTTTTTAATATTGAATTCCATTATACATTACCTCCTGTTGTTTTGTAGTTTGCATAACCGGAGGTTGCCTGACGTTCAGAAACAGTATTGTTCTGAGGTTTAACAAGACTTGGAATTTCTCCGAGAAGCGGTTCTTTGTACTTCTGACTGATTTCATCACCGCTCTTAATTCTTGTATCAAACAATTCGAGAACTATAACTATCAATGCACCGATTACTATACCAAGGAAAATACCTATAAAAGTATTCTGTCTGATGTTAGGAGAGATAGGAGTTTTAGTTTCACTTGCATCATCAAGAATTTTCACAGAACCCGCCTCAACAACTCTGATAAGCTCGTCCGGAGCATATTTTACAATACTCTTTGTTATTCTGTACACATCATCTGCATTAGTTCCTTCAACAGTAACAGAAAGGATTTCTGTCTCGTTTAAGGATTCCATAGTAATCATATTTTTAATCTGAGAAACAGTATACTTGTCATTCAAATCATCGGCAACTCTGCCTAAGAAGGTTCTTCCTTTAAGGATTTCTGCATATGTCATAACAAGCTGACGTGATGAGTTCATGTTTGACTGGGAAATCTCATCATTTACAATTTCCTTTGAAGAATTAACATACAGCGATGCTGTTGAACTGTAAACAGGTGCTATAAAAACCTCTGAATACACAAATGAGAATACACCCACTGCAATAGCTGCAAGCAAAATTATGCTCCATCTTCTCAATAGAATATCAATAATATTAATAATATTTAACTGATCGTTCAAAATAATCACTCCATTTAAAATTTTTTACCACGTTCTATAATATCACACTTTAAAGCATAAATCAATATTTTTTTTATATATTTTTCTTTTTTTCCAAAAATAACAAAAAACAAACAAATTAATTAGCTTATTATACAACTAATAATCCAAAACGCAACCGAAAAAACAATCAAAAAAGCGTGAATGATGATAATACCGCGTACTTTTTTTGTTTGTTCCGTCTCGATAAGGTTTTTTACTGTTTTGAAAATGCACAAAGCCGCTCCGCAAACGATAGCCGGCATAAAAAACAGTCCCAACAACCCCGAATACTTTGTTTCAGATATTAAAACCATAATAAGAGCAAAGTATCCAAGACCGCTCAAAAGTGAAAATATCAAAAGTCCGTATTTAGAATTAAGCATTTTATTCATTGCCTGTTCCTCATAAGCTTTCAACAGACTTTGCCGCACCTATTATGCCTGCATCATTGAACAAAGTTGCAATGCTGATGTCAACCTTATCAAGATACTTATTGTACTCATGCTTGTTGCAGTATTCTTTAATAGGATTTAAGAGATAATCCCCTTCCTTGCTTATGCCGCCGCCGATAACAAGCTTATTAGGCTGGAATATGTTTATAATACTTACAAGACCCGATGCAACATACTCAATATATTGATTTACAACCTGCTGTGCTGCCTCATCGCCTTCTTTAGCCATACAAAATGCAGTTCTGCCACTAACCTTACCCTCTTGTTTTGCAAATTCATGCATTTTACTTTGTGGATTTTTTTCCATAGCTTCTGTTGTCTGTCTTATGAGAGCAGAAACAGATGCATATGCCTCCCAGCATCCAACATTACCGCAATTACAGGGAACACCGCCATGAACAAGTGTTATATGTCCAAGCTCACCGCCTGCTCCGTTAAATCCGCTGTAAACCTTGCCATTTATAATCACACCTCCGCCAACACCTGTTCCGAGAGTTATAAATACAAAGCTTTCGGCACCATTTCCATTAATTGCATATTCTCCATATGCCGCCGCATCGGCATCATTTAAAATGCTGATTGGCAAATCAATATGCTTTTTAAATTCTTGAACAATAGGGGCATTTTCCATTTTTAAATTATTTGAAAACGCAACTATACCATTTTTTGCATCAATAGAGCCGGGACAACCTATGCCTACTCCCTTAATTTTATCAATACTCACATTTCCCTGTTGCATAAGTGACTTACAAAGCTGTGCCATATCTGCAACTATTTCCTGATATGGTCTGGGTGATTTTGTCGGTACAGAGTCATTTAATATAATTTTTCCGTCATCATCAACAAGACCTGCGGCAATATTTGTGCCGCCCAAATCAATACCTATGTACATTTTGTTCATACCTTTCTGTCCATTTTTATTTATGTGAAATACTGCTCGGACACCACAGTAACATAAATATCCTATTATATCTGTATTTTATATCAATTTAAGCAAAATGTCAACTGTTTTATAACAAAAAATTAATGAATCAGGTTTCTCAGGTCTGAGTTATTTTTCTGAGACCTTCAAAAAAATTATTGGCTGTAATCCGGGAAAATATAAAAGGCAAAAATTTTAGGACGCCGCACACAATGCAGCGTCCCTGTTTATTATAACCATCTGTCCCTAGCTTCGTTTTCCTGCGTTTCTACTATATCAGCCTTTACTCCTTTAATGTACTTACAAGCCTCAACAAGCACATCTGCGGCTTTATCATAGATTCCTGAAACATGGTGAATATATGGGCCATACACAAGCTTATGTTCCCATTTTGCCCAGTTATCAACCTCAATCCATGTGTAGCTGCCGCCTGTTGTAGGCCCGTCAACTGCCTTTGCTTCCCCTACGAACATAGAGTATTCTCCATGGTCACCATCAAATCTTGCTATTGTAACGTCACCGTTTTCAATCTGCCACATACAAGTACCAAATGCCTTGGAAGGTAAAATCCAATGCTCTCCCGCATATGCACTTTCCTTATTTTTTGCCATAGAGTATGGGAACACTCCGCAGTGCCACAGCATTTCCATGTTTTCCTTTTCGTGATGTCTGATTGTTAAATCTGCAAAGAACTGTGATTTTTTGTTCATTGTAACAGCCTGCATCATAACCGCTGTGATAGCACCGTTAATGTCGGTCTCACACACAACAGGTATGCCCTCATCAGAAAGTAATGAGTTTGCAAGACATGGCATAATGTGTGTTATATCCTGCAGAGAGTTCCAGCACTGAATTGCAACTGCACGGCAACGATATTGTTTTGCAAGATTTTTCATAGCAACCTTCATAGCGGCTGTTTTTGTCACTCCGTCTTCATTTCCGTTCTTGCTTATGTATGTTCTTATGAAATTATAAGTATTCTGATAATCCTCACCATTTTCTGCAATAATTCTGTCCATTTCAACAACAAGGTCATTGAGTGTAACAGGGTAGACATGAACGTTAAATTTCTCTAACAACTCACCCTCGTTGCAGATTACCGAACAAAAAGCTTCAGGACGTGTTGAAATCTGCAAAATTCTCAAATCCTTCATTGATTTTACAACACTTGCAACCTGTAAAAACTTTTCAAATCTTTCTTTGAAATAGTCAGATTCCAAAACAGTGTTTGTAAGATATGTAAATTCAATATTATGACGTCTTAATACCTTTCCTGTAGCAAATAATCCGCATTGAGTATCTCTTGTTCGCAAGCCTGTGATTTGGTCAGGCTCTTCATCTCTCGGCCCCCACAATAACACAGGAACATCAAATGCCTTTGCAACCTGTGAAATCCTGTTTTCCGAACCAAAGTTACAGTGCGGAAAAAATAGTGCGTCAATCTCATTTTCGCAAAAACGCTTTATCACTGTTTCTATATCACAATCCTGAAACAACAAATTTTCTTCATTTATTCCATCAATATCAACAATTTCAACATCTTCAAATTTACTTATGTAATCTTTAATTTTTTTGCCGTACTCAATAGCCGCATTTTTATCAAACACATCACGTCTTGTCGGGCAATATCCGAGTCTTATTTTTGTTGCTTCCATATTATAACCCCCATTTCTTCATCATGCTCTTTTCAAAATCAAGAAGGAATTTTGCTTCCTTGTCAAGACCAGCTTCAGTTGTATCATCGACAAGATTTCTCCATGTCTTGATGCTAAGTCCTACATCACCACCCATTAAAACAAATGGTTCAGATACAATTCTGCCTTTATAATCTACATCCTTTAATGCTTTAAATATTTCGTCCCAGTCAAGATGTCCTTTGCCCGGAACAACTCTGTTGTTTTCACCTGTGTGGAATCCCTTCAAGTATTTTCCTGCATATCTTATAGCATCACCAATATTGTTTTCCTCTATGTTCATGTGGAATGTATCAAGCAATACTCCTATTGCAGGACTGTCAACCATTTTAACATATTCAACAGCTTCTTTTGATGTATTTAGCAATGCACCCTCAAAACGATTTACCGCTTCAACACAATATGTTATCTCCATTTCCTCAGCTTTTTTAACAAGCTCTTTCATACTCTTTACACTTGCCTCAAGCATTGCAGATTTGTCTTCTAAAATATAGTCAGGCGCTCCCCAGCCTGCATAGCTTACTCCCGATATAATTTTTCCGTCCATTTTTTTGACCTGATTCATTATTTCCGAAAGATATTTCACACCGCCAACACGAATAGTCTCATCGGTTGAAGAAATATCATATTTGGGGTCAAGCCCAAGACTATATGTTAATTCAATACCCCTCTTATCTGCTTCTGCCTTAATCTTTGCAAGCTTTTCGTCACTCATTTCCAAAAGTGGCTGTGCCTGAAATTCAAGAATGTCAAAACCTATGTCCGCCGCCTTATTAATGTATTTAATGTGGTCTGCATCCCATTGTTTTTCCCAGAAATTCATGAAAATTCCTAATTTGTTCATTTTTTTATCTCTCCTTTAAAATTTTATTACTTTCTTTTCACCTTTTGATAAGAATATCTTTTTGAAATCTTTTAAGCTCTTATGCGGAATATACTCAAACTGTAGAACAGAATAATATGTATCAAAATTACCATTGTTTATTACCTCAACAGTATTTTCATCTGTCCAGTTTTCCAAAATTTCTGAATAGGTAAGTCCATGCCCAAACGGATAAACAGGAGTACCCGAAAAATATTTATATGTCCTGTTTTTCATGCTGTAATCCTTGAAATCGGGGAGGTCATCATCTGACTTATAAAATGTCACTGGTAATCTTCCGCTAGGTGAGCATTTTCCGAATAATACATTTGCCAAAGCCTCTCCGCCTCTTGCTCCGGGATAGAAGCACTGAACTACTGCATTACATTCTCTGTCCTGCTCACCCAATGCAATACAACTGCCTGAAACATTCACAAAGACTATCGGCTTACCCAACTCAACAATTTTCTTGTAAATCACATTTTGAACATCAGGTAATTCTATTGATATTTTATCACCGCTTGCTGTACCGTTATATGCGTCGCCTTCCTCACCCTCCATAAGAGGATTTAAGCCCATGCACATAATAATCACATCACTTTTTCGTGCCGCAATGATTGCCTCGTAATTAAGCTTTTCACTCCAAAGCTCAGGTTCTTCCCACAGATTACAACCTCTTGCATAGATTACATTTTTGCAGTTATTTTGTATTCCTTTTAATAACGTGGTGTACTCTGACGGAGTTCCGTTATAATTTGCAAGAAGTACCGACAAATCATCCGCATTAGGGCCTATTACTGCAATCTTTTTGTTAATGTCAAGCGGTAATATTCCGTCATTCTTTAAGAGAACTATACTCTCCTGTGCCATTTTAAGGTTTAGTTCCTTATGTTTTTGACAATCAACAACCTCATATGGAATGTTGTCATACTCACAATCATCAGCAAACATACCAAGTCTGAAACGAGCCTCAAAAAGTCTTGTAACCGACTCGTTTATGGTTTCCTCTGAAATCCAGCCCTTCTCATATGCCTCGCCAAGACTTTCATACGCACCTCCGATACACATATCGCAACCATTATTAACTGACATTGCCGCACTCTCGGCAAGACTTCCTGTTAATTTATGAGAAAGATTTATATCTTCAACACCGCCTGCATCTGACTCCACATATCCCTCAAATCCGAACTTGTCTCTTAAAATGTCCTTTAATAATGTTTTACTTGCGGCACATGGCTCCCCGTTTACCGCATTGTATGCACCCATAACAGCAGACGGCTTTGCATTTTTTATGCAATACTCAAATGCCTTTAAATATG
>JAFQNU010000115.1 GCA_017420825.1 Clostridia bacterium | reverse complement strand
TTCACAGGGAACAGTTGAAAAAAGGCTTTGAAATAAAAAAAGACGGCGGAGTGGTTTTAGGACAAAAATACACACCGATAGAAAAAGCGGGAATTTATGTTCCTGGTGGTACAGCAAGTTATCCGTCAACAGTTCTTATGAATGCAATTCCTGCAAAAATTGCAGGTGTATCAAAACTTGTTATGGTAACTCCGCCCGACAGTGACGGAAAAATCAAGGATGAAATCTTAGCAGCGGCAAAGCTATGCGGTGTTGACATGATATTCAAGTGCGGAGGTGCTCAGGCAATAGCAGCTCTTGCATACGGAACAGAGACAATTCCGTCTGTCGATAAAATTGTAGGACCGGGGAATATATTTGTTGCTGTTGCAAAAAGAATGGTATTTGGAAAGGTCTCTATTGATATGATTGCAGGGCCGAGTGAGATTTTAATAATAGCAGACGGCAGTGCAAATCCGGTATTTGTTGCGGCTGACCTTTTGTCTCAGGCAGAGCATGATAAAATGGCAAGTGCTGTACTTGTAACAGATTCAAAAACACTTGCACAGGCTGTATCAGATGAACTTGAAATTCAGATTCCGGTTTTAAAAAGAAGTGAAATAGCAAGAACGTCAATTGACGGTAACGGTAAAATTATAGTTGTTGAAAGTATAGATAAAGCGGTAGAAATAAGTAATATGATTGCTCCTGAGCATCTTGAAGTGTGTGTTGACAATCCATTTGACCTGCTTGATAAAATTAAAAATGCCGGATCAATATTTTTAGGAAAGTACACCCCTGAGCCTTTGGGAGATTATTTTGCAGGCCCTAATCATACATTGCCAACAAGTGGCAGTGCTAAATTTTCATCACCGTTGTCGGTAGATGATTTTGTTAAGAAATCCTCTTATATTTATTATACACAAAATGAGCTTACAAAAGTCGCAGACAAGATTGCGGATTTTGCAAATAGGGAGGGCTTACAGGCTCATGCACAAAGTGTGTTAACAAGAAAGGAAACAGATAAACAATGAGCAGATTTTTTTCAAAAACTCTTGATGAGTTAGAGCCTTATGTTCCGGGTGAACAACCTAAGGTGTCGGATTATATAAAGCTTAATACGAATGAATCTCCGTATCCGCCTGCACCTGAGGTTCTTGATGCAATTGATTTGTCAGAGGTAAGCCGTTTAAATCTTTATTCTGATCCTACTTGCGACGAGTTGGTGAGTGAGATTGCAAAATACTACAATATAGATAAAGATATGGTGTTTGTCGGAAACGGCTCTGATGAGGTGCTTGCTTTTTGTTTTCGTGCATATGCTGATAATGGATTTGTCTGTCCTGATATAACATATGGATTTTATCCTGTATTTGCCGGTTTCTTTAATGTTGATTTAAAAACAATACCTCTTAAAGAGGATTTTAGTATAAATTCTTCTGATTACTATAACAGAAAAGAAAATATTATTATAGCAAATCCGAATGCGCAGACAGGTATATATCTTGAATGTGAGGAAATAGAGAAAATTATAGAAAATAATAAAGAGAAAATTGTAGTAGTTGATGAGGCTTATATAGATTTTGGAGGTGAAAGTGCTCTAAAGCTTATTGACAGATATGATAACCTAATCGTTGTCAGAACCTTTTCAAAATCAAGGAATTTAGCAGGTGCAAGAATTGGGTTTGCTATGGCAAATAAAAAGCTTATTGCAGATTTAAACACTTTAAAATATTCGTTTAATCCGTATAATCTTAATCGCTTATCAATAATTGCAGGTGCGGAATCTATTAAAAATAAGGCGTATTTTGAACAGTGTACAGGTGAGATTATACAAACAAGAGAATACACAAAAGATGCCTTAGGGGAACTTGGATATTCCTTTACCGATTCCAAAGCAAATTTTATACTTGCAAAATCGGACAAAATGTCGGGTATCGAATTGTATGAGAAATTAAAAGAAAATGGTATATTGGTACGTTACCTTGGGATAGACAGAATAGAGGATTATGTGAGAATAACGATAGGAACAAAAACTCAAATGGAAAAGCTTGTAAAAATATTGCAGGAAATATAGAGAAAAACTATTGATAAAGTATAAGTTTAGTGATATAATTTTTTGGGTGGTGGTAAAAATGAAGGTTACAGTTGCAATAGATTCGTTTAAGGGAAGTTTATCAACATTTCAGGCGGGGTCAGCTATAGCTGAGGGAATAAAAAAAGCTTATGAGGACGCACAGGTACAGATTTGCCCGATTGCCGATGGAGGTGAGGGAACTGTCGAGGCTGTTATATCAGCAACCGGCGGTGAAATGGTTGATGTTACAGTTCATAACCCAATTGGTGAGCTTATAAAAAGCAGTTATGGAATAATTACAGAAACAAAAACAGCAGTTATAGAAATGTCAGCAGCATCAGGCATTACCCTTATATCGGACAAAGACCGAAATCCTTTACATACAACTACATATGGCGTTGGAGAAATGATAAAGGATGCCATTTTAAGAGGTTGCAGGAAGTTTATAATAGGTATCGGAGGCAGTGCAACAAATGATGGTGGAATTGGTATGCTTCAGGCACTTGGTTTTGAATTTTTAAATAAAAATGAGGAACAGGTTTCATTTGGGGCAAAAGGACTTTGTGATATTGCGCAAATACGCATTGACAATGCAATGGATGAATTAAAAGAATGTAAATTTCTCGTTGCATGTGACGTAAAAAATACCTTGTGCGGAGAAAATGGATGCAGTGCGGTTTTCGGACCTCAGAAGGGTGCAACTCCTGAAATGATAAAGGATATGGATATGTGGCTTAAAGGGTATGCAGAGATGACTAAAAAGGTTATACCAAAAGCTGATGAGGATATAACGGGTACAGGAGCGGCAGGAGGATTGGGCTATGCATTGTTATCTTACCTTAATGCAGAGCTGAAATCAGGAATTGGTTTGGTTATGAAAGAAACAGACCTTGAAAAGTATATAAAAGACTCTGATATAGTAGTCACAGGCGAAGGACGTCTTGACGGACAATCATATATGGGTAAAGCTCCTGTGGGTGTTGCAAATCTTGCAAAAAAATATAGTAAGCCTGTTGTTGCATTTTCCGGTTGTGTGACAGATGATGCTGTTATTTGCAACGAGCATGGAATAGATGCATTTTTCCCGATTTTAAGAACTCCCTGCATGCTTGATGAGGCGATGAATACACAAAATGCATATAAAAATCTAAGTGATACCGCACAGCAGGTATTCAGATTAATAAAGTTGTTTGATTAATGGGGGAATTAATTATGGAAAAGATTATAAATTATGATAATTTAAGAAGTTTTGCATATGTAAATGATAAAATATGTAAAAAGCCAATAAAAGGGATAGTTATTTCATTCTTTGGTCTGGGCGAAACGAGTATGTATAATAGTGACATAAAAGAAGGCGAAATATACGCAGAAAAAGGTTTCTTGTATGTGGTGCCGTATAATAATCCCTGGGCATGGATGAATAAACAGGCTGTATCGTACACTGATGAAATTATTGACGTTTTGATTGACAAATATGGATTAAACGATAATATTCCGGTTGTTTCAACAGGATTAAGCATGGGAGGATTGTCGGCTCTTGTTTACACTGCATATGCAAAACGTACCCCTGTTGCATGTGTGGCAAATTGTCCTGTTTGTGATGCGGTTTTCCATTATACCGAACGTCCTGATTTGCCAAGAACAATGTACAGTGCTTTATTTAATGAACAGGGGACACTTGAAGATGCACTAAAATCAATATCACCTGTTCATCTTGTTGATAAAATGCCGAGAGTAAAATACCACATTTTTCACTGTGATGCTGATATGGCTGTTAACATTGATGCACATTCAAAAAAATTTATTGAGTTGATGAAAGCGGATAATCATGATATAAGCTTTGATATAGTTGAGGGAAGAGGTCATTGCGATTTGACATTGAATATGCAGAGAAAATTTGAGCAATATGTAGTAGAAAGTATTGAAAACTGTTAGGAGTGGTTTTATATGAAATTTGAAATTATCGATTTTCACACACATCCATTTTTAGAAGATAAAAATAATATATGCGCGCATCGTGAATTTTTTGATATGAGCGGAGAATATACAAAGAGTATGTTTGATGGACTTGGTGTGACAAAAATCTGCGGCTCGGTAATTGAAATAGGCAACGAGGGCTATGAGAACACCTGGGAAAAGGTTAAAAGTAACAACAACGAGGCACTAAGATTTAAAGAAAAATATAAGGATTTTTATGTTCCCGGATTTCATATTCACCCCGACTATGTGCAGGAGTCGATTGATGAGATACATCGCATGAGCAAGCTTGGTGTAAATTTAATAGGTGAGCTTGTCCCTTATATGGATGGGTGGAGAGGCTATGCAAGAGAAGATTTTTCTGTTTTGCTCGATGAGGCAGGAAAGAAAAACATGATAGTAAGCTTCCATTCAATGGATGAGGACGAAATGGATAAAATGGTAAGTGAGCATAAGGATGTTGTATTTGTTGCCGCACACCCCGGAGAATACGGAGAGTTTATGCGACATATTGAAAGAATGAAAATGAGTGAAAACTATTATCTTGACCTTTCAGGCTATGGTCTTTTCAGACATGGGATGCTAAGAAGGGCAATAGATTCGTTTGGTATAGACAGAATATTGTTTGGCTCAGATTATCCGACCTGCAATCCTGCTATGTATATAGGCGGTGTTCTGTTGGATGAATTAATAACAGATAATGAGAAAGAGAAGATTTTTTCGCTTAATGCTAAAAAATTATTAAAATTATAGTACAGAGGTGATTGCAGTGAGAAGCTCACAAATAGAAAGAAATACAAAGGAAACACAGATAAATTTAACATTAAATCTTGATGGTGCAGGGAAATTTTCCGGTAGTAGCGGTGTGGGATTTTTTGACCATATGTTAGACCTTTTTTCGAAACATTCAGGTTTTGATTTGGATATTAAAGCAAAGGGTGATACATGGGTAGACGACCATCACACAGTTGAGGATATAGGTATATGTCTTGGAAAAGCTTTCAGACAGGCATGCGGTGATATGGCTGGTATTGAGAGATACGGAAACATTATTCTTCCTATGGATGAGGCTTTAATTATGTGTGCATTGGATGTCGGAGGCAGAAGTCTGATGATTTTTGATTGTGATATCCCAGGCGATAAAGTAGGAAGCTTTGACACAGAGCTTGTTGAAGAATTTATGGCGGCATTTGTCAGAAATGCAGATATAAACCTTCATATTAAGAGACTTGAGGGAAGAAACTCTCATCACATAATTGAAGGAATTTTCAAAGCATTTGCAAGAAGCTTGAAATCAGCAGTTACAATTAATGAAAAAAATAACGGAGAAATTCCGTCAACAAAGGGAGTTATCTGATGATAGCAATAGTAGACTACGGTGTGGGAAATTTATTCTCACTTCAGGCATCGCTTTACTATATCGGTGCAGAAAATACAGTAACCAATAATATTGATGATATAAGAAAAGCTGACAGAATTATATTACCGGGAGTGGGTGCGTTTTGTGATGCAAGAGAGAAACTTAAAAACAGTGGTTGCGAAGATGTGATTTTATCCGAAGTGGCATCGGGAAAACCGCTCTTGGGTATATGTCTTGGTATGCAGATGTTGTTTGATAAAAGTCACGAGTTTGGTGAGTATGAGGGCTTGGGTTTAATTGGCGGAGCGGTGGTGCCGCTTGCGGATGAAATAAAACACTTAAAAATTCCTCATATGGGTTGGAATGCATTACAGTTTAAAAAGAACAGTAAGCTTTTTAAATACATTAATGATGGAGATTATGTGTATTATGTTCATTCATACTACGCAAATTGTGATGAAAAAGCCATATCGGCAGTATCACAATATGGAATTGATGTAACAGGGGCA
>JAFQNU010000114.1 GCA_017420825.1 Clostridia bacterium | reverse complement strand
TAGTTGTGGACAACAGAGCTGTAAATGCTCCCCCATCGGGAGCATTTACATTCCGTTGCTCGGTGTGGTGGAAGGTATAAGACTCTTCACATAAATTCGGATAATAGGGAGTTCCGACTATGTATGTCTTACAAGTATGATTATAACATAAATTTTCATAAAAGAAAGAAAAACCGTACGACACGGTTTTTCCTTCTTTTACTTATTTTTTATTTTGTTTCAAATTATAACAGCTGTCGATAGGATTTTTTGTCACAATCCCTGCTTTTCTGGGATATTGCATCGGAGTATGTCTTACTTTTTTTACAATAATTATCTTATGTGATAAATCGGTATAGGGTATTTTAGCCTCATACACATCGCACACCTCACCGCCAAGTACATGAATTGCTCTTTTTGCCTGTGAAAGCTCCTCTTGGGCAAGCGGTCCTTTTAAAGCAAGAAAATATCCTCCAACCTTTACAAAGGGCAAACACAGCTCGGATAACACTGTCATATTTGCCACAGCTCTTGAAACAACGGTGTCAAATTTTTCTCTCATTCTTCTTCCGCCGTCCTCCGCCCTCTCATGAACAAGCTCAACTCCGTCAATACCAAGCTCTCCTACAACTTCACCCAAAAAATTTATTCTCTTATTCAATGAATCAAGAAGTGTAAGGTTTATATCGGGTTTTGCAATTTTTAAAACAAGTCCGGGAAAGCCTGCGCCGCACCCCACATCAATTGTACGTCCCTTAACATATCCTGTTGATATAGCGCTCATACTGTCAAGAAAATGCTTAGTTGCAATTGAAAAATCGTCTGTTATAGCGGTCAGGTTAACCTTCTCATTCCACTCCACAAGCATTTTTGCATATTTTTCAAGCTGTTGTATTTGTCCATTATCAAGCTCTATCCCAAGCTCGGAAGCACCATTTTTCAGCCATTCTTCCATTTTAAAAATTCCTTCCTGATTAGTTAAAGTCATTCATATCAATTCTGTTCATATACACTTCTCTCGGCTTTGAGCCGTTAGCACCGCTGATTATACCACGCATTTCCATCTGGTCTATTATTCTTCCTGCTCTTGCATAACCTACCTTTAATCTTCTTTGTATCATTGCGGTTGAAATCTGTCCAAGCTCAACAGCAAGATTAATAGCCTCAGGCAACAAATCGTCTGCGTCGTCCTCATCTTGAGATTCCTCTGCCGCAACATCACCGCTTGCCAATTTATCAAGATGTTCAGCCAAATCATCAGAGTAATGTGTTACCTCGCTGTTTTCCTTTATAAATGAAATCACGTTTTCAATTTCTGCATCGGACACAAATGCACCCTGTACTCTAAGCGCATTACTAAGTCCTGTTGGGTGATACAGCATATCACCCTTACCCAAAAGCTTTTCAGCTCCGCCCTTATCTAAGATTGTACGGCTGTCAACCTGGCTTGATACAGCAAAAGCAATTCTTGACGGTACGTTTGCCTTGATAAGACCTGTTATTACATCAACAGACGGTCTCTGAGTTGCGATAATAAGGTGAATACCTGCTGCTCTTGCCAATTGTGCAAGACGGCATATATAATCTTCAACCTCCTTTGCCGCAACCATCATGAGATCAGCAAGCTCGTCTATAATAATCACTATCTGAGGAAGCTTTTCCTCGCCTGTTTTAACCATCAGCTCGTTATAGCCTGTAAGGTTTCTTGAGCCTGTTTCTGCAAAAAGTGCATATCTTCTCATCATTTCGCCCACTGCCCAGTTTAAAGCCCCTGCCGCTCTTTTAGGATCTGTTACAACAGGAATGAGCAAATGAGGTATACCATTATATACCCCCAACTCAACCACCTTCGGGTCAACCATTATAAGCTTAACCTCTTCAGGCTTTGCCTTATATAAAATACTTGTAATTATTGTGTTAATACATACAGACTTACCCGAACCTGTTGAACCTGCAATCAGAACGTGAGGCATCTTAGCAATATCACCCACAACAACATTTCCGCCTATGTCCTTACCGAAAGCAACAGTCAGCTTTGATGATGCATCTCTGAATTTTGTGCTTTCCAGTAATTCTCTTACCGACACCATGTTTACACTTGTATTGGGAACCTCTATTCCAACCGCCGCTTTTCCTGGTACTGCCGCAACAAGAACAGTAGGAACAGCAAGATTAAGTGCTATATCCTCTGCAAGACCTGTAATTTTTGCAAGCTTTATTCCCGTATTCGGCTGAATTTCGTATCGTGTTACCGACGGTCCCTGTGTAACCTGCAAAAGCTTTGCTTCAACACCGAAATTCCTCAGTATTTCCATAAGCTTGTTTGCTGTTTCCTGCATTTCACGTCGCTTATCAGCGGATGTTGCAACCGGCTTATTTAACAAGCTAATGGGTGGAAATACATACTCAATTACTTTTGTCTCAATTGAATCGTCTATTTCCTCTTTAATCTGCGTCTTTTCCTCTTCACTTACTGCCTCAACCTTCTGCGGTTTCTTCTCTCCTGCCGGTTTTGACGGCTCTTCCTGTTCTTCATCAGGAGTTTTTTCCACCTCGTCAAGGCTCACGCCAAGAGAAACATCCTCATCATCAACAGGAATATCAGGGTTAAATACAATCTCATCTATTCTTGTTTCAAGCTCCTTGACAGTTGCGACTGCTTCTGTTTCCTTCTCTTTCTTCTTGTCATTTTCCCCTTCCCCGACTGAAAAATCAAAGTTCTTTTTCTTATCCTTTCGGGTATTAGATGCAGTGCTTATCTTCTTACCAACTTTTTTCCCCTGTTCATATGAATCATAATAATTAACCTCTTCGATTTCATCACGCATTTTGAAAAGTCCCGAAATAAAGGTTGCCGCAAGACTGAATACAGAAATTTTAATTATAATACTAACAGTACAAAGCAATGCGAAAATAAGAATTATAGAAGATATGGCAGTTCCGAGTAACGAATGTAAAATATTTGCAAGGCAACCGCCTATAATACCGCCGCCCACCAATTCAGTAGCATATACCGCAAGTGCCGAATAATCCATAAATCCCTGAGTAAACAGCTGATACAAAGCACTCACAATAATACACGAAACCATTGACAATGTCAGCTTAAATGTAAGCTTGTCCGTACGCTTAACTCTCGACACATATATCGCCAAACCACCAAGAACAAACGGAAGAATATATGCTGACACAGAGAATAAATTCAATAACAAGCTCCTTATTATATCGGATAATATCGCATCTGCTTTTATGTATACGAACAACGCAGAAAGAACAGCACAAAACGCAAGTATAACCACACTCATAGAGTAATGCATACCTTTTCGGGTTTGCTGTACCTTTCTTTTTGTATTTTTTCTTTTCTTTTTATTTGACATCAGTAATTAACCTCTCTCATAAAGTTTTATAAAGCTTATGTGCTCTATTATATCACACCTTTTTAAAATTTTCCATAGCTTTTTTAAAAAAAGTTCAGACCTCAAACTTATTCGTAAGGTCTGAACTTAATTTTACTTTATTATTTGAGGCTGAGTTGTAATAATAACACTCAAATTTGAATTTCTGCATCTGATTTCATTTATAAGGTCTCTTTCACTCGCATCCTTGTCCATTGTTACAGTGTAATACAGTTCAAACAAAGAACCCAGGTCTGTTGTTCTTATTTTGGTAAGCTTATATTTACTTGTGTATTTTTCAAAAACATCATCAAACACATTATCAAAATTCAAATCCTCAGGAATTGTAATTCTCAAGGTTTTACAAAGTGTTTTCTTCTCAAACAGATTTGCATATTCACAAACAAACATAACAATGCATAAAAATACAACAAACAGTAGAGAATAAGCATATAGTCCTACTCCGCAGGCTAATCCCGCTGCAATATCAAAAAATATAAACCCTATATCCTTAACATCTCCCGGCGCACTTCTGAACCTTATAATTGACAGCGTTCCTGCAAGACTAAAGGCTCTTGCAATATTGCTTCCAATAAACAGAATTATTACCGCAAGTATTACGGGAAGCATAAGAAGAGTCACCGAAAGACTTTTTTGATAGTTCTCATTATTTTGTGTTTTATAATAGGTGAATGCAATAATTGCTCCTGATAACAGAGCAAAAAGCATTGTTGCAAACGTACCTGCTATACTAATCTGTTCAGAAACATTAATCAATATATTGTTAAATAAATTTTCCATCCCATAATCTCCTTAGTATGATAATTAAACTCCGGCAATAAATGGAGCATGCCTGCCGCTGATATAGTTTATATATTCTGTTCCGTACTTTGAAAAACTTCTTCTTCTGATTTCATGCTCCGAAAGAATATCACATAGCCACAAAGGCTTAGCCCTTGATGTTTTTATTTCCATTACATATATTTCATCGTCAACCACAGGTGTTCCATGATGTCCTGCCTCTAAGAAAAGCTCGTCACGACGAGAACGTATATTCATATCAAAGGATATTCTCAGGTCATGGTCATTGATATCAAAGAATGCAATTCTGTCATATGCAAGAAACAGCATTGGTTTAACATCATATACACTCAAAAAATATGATATTTCTCTTATTACCTGCTCATTCATGTATTCCTTATATTCACAAACCTGTCCTGTTTTAATGAACTCATATGCCTCATTAAGTCTTAGCACTGTTCTTCTTTTGTTAACAAGACCGTCATGCTTTTTCTTCAGCTCCAGAAATACCTTGTCATCAATTCCAGGTACACCATAGCTTCGTAATCTTAACTTCTGCTTGTGAACAGGCTTTGATATTGAATTTCTTATCAGAAAGCTATCCTCTGTATCATAATAAATATTGGATATTTCATATAACGAACCATTACGGTTATGCTTGTCCAACTCCATATGCTCCGACAATGCTGAGCACACTGCCACATAGGTACTATGGTCAAGAATGTATTTGTGTTCGTATCGGTTAAAAACCTCAATCGGCACTCATATCCACCCCCAGCCAAATTAAAACACACGAAATTCTTGCTTCCTTATCCGAAACAAGAATTAAACATATACAATACTTGAATATTTTAACACATAATTTAGCTTTTGTAAAGTGATTTTGGGTAATTAATTGTCGAAAAAGATGCTTTTTAGTCAAATCAACTCAACTTATAAGTCTACACATCATTAATACGCAGGAAATGTACCATTTTTCGTGCAAGCCAGTACGCATTAATATCCTCATCAAGCTTTTTAAGCCATAATTTAGTATTAGTTATAATACCTCTGTACGACAGCTCCCATACAATATCATTAACCTTAGTCAGCTCGTCCATTTCCTCAACACTCTCCCATATATACCTTTTTACACAAATCAACCCTTTATTTTTAAGCATCTTTGTAGACGCAGTGTTATACCTGCTTGTACAATATGCCTTCATATCCTTAACTGTACCGCCCATTCCTGAACCATGCCCAAAAATTTTTCCATCACCTATGTACATTTCAACATGACCTACACCTTTGGTTCTTGAATTGTCCGAGCCTCTGAAAAACAGCAAATCACCTTTTTTCAGATATTTTTCCTCAGGAACGCCCCCGTTTATCTTACAATCAACCTCTATCCCTTCATCTGATTTAATCTGCGCCTCTGTATTTGCTCCGATATTAACTCCAAAAAGCTTTTTATACCAATACCAGACCGTACCTGAACAATCGCCGTAACCGCTCTCTATGAGTGTTCTTTTTGTTAAATCCTGTGAATATTTATTTTTTTCTTTTCTTGAGAGAGCCTTTGTCACCAAAAGCTCTCTTTTTTCTTTAGCATTCATTCCACTACCTCCGTTTTAAAGTCTCTCCGGAGTAGTTGGATTGTTCAAAATCCCAAATGTCACAAGTAATTCGCACACAGAAACCACAAGTGCTTTAATTGCGTCAGATACAGCCAAATCAATAACATCCAAAGCAATAAGCAATGCCAGTATCTGTGATACAATACTCACCCATAAAACCTTACTCTTAAATCTGTTTTGCATGAAAAGACCTCCTTTTTAAAAAATAATACAATCCGTGGCAGGCAGCAAATGATTTGTAACAAAGCAATACATCCACACCTTCATTTCGGTTCCAACCTGACTAATCGCAATGTTTACACAATGACCGCTTATTTCAATTGATGTAAAATCAAGTTCATCATAATTACCTGTCTTTTGCACAGGTATAACATTTGAATAACACACAACATACTGTGCTCCCGGGAAAATTCCTGTAAATGTAGCTCTTAACATTTCTGCGTCAGTATCTTCATACGGTAGTATTCTAAAAGATTCAATTCTTCCACCGCATATTATATTTCCCGAACAGGCGGCAAGTTTTGTTGTTGCAAACTCACGCAAATCTCCAATATTTTGTGTCCCTTGTATGATGCTCAGCGGTACCGACTCATCCTTATTTATAATCTCATCTGATTGTGACACCGAAACGCTGATACAGTTATTTGCAACATCTCTGTAAAAACACACATAAATGTCATTATCAGATGTTGCTCTTATTCCATTAACCTCATCTGTAATATCATAACCCTCATTGTCTATACTTACAATTGTACCGTCATGCATAAATGCGTTTCCCTGCATGATATAATATTTTTTATTTTCCGCATCATATGTAACCTTACATGCATCAAAATTATAGTATTCCACTCCGTGAGATGCAATTGATGAAACTGCATCATTGAGCGATATTAAAGGATTGTCACCCTCAGAATATAAAAACATTGATACACCTTGTGTTGTAAGCTTTGAAAAAGCTGAATTAATGTCATCTGCACCATATGTGCAATTATCCATAAAACTGTAACTTATTCCCATTTCTTCTCCTTTATCGGATATACTCCGTTGTAACTAATATATTATACTTGTAAAATTAAAAATTATTACATTGTCGGCATTTCAAGCAGTTTGTTCATGAGCTCAGTAGCAACATCATTTCCTCCCAACTTATGATAAGGAGCATATAACCTTTTAACGTTCTCCTTTGCATAAATAGGGCAAACCTCACTTTTTTCATAATGTCGGTAGCTGTCTATGATACGGTCACGCAGTAACGCTTCGACCCCCTGAGCCAACGCCTTATTTTTTTCTCTGTCCTCAAGAACAGATTTAACAAGACGTCTGTAGCAAAAGCCAAGTGCTGCAAAGCATATCATGAACACACATTCAACAGCCTGCTGTGTAATAAAATTCAAAATAACTGAAATCACGAAATCACCCCATCCTCCAAGGGCTTTAATATAGGTTGCTCATAACATTCATTTTGAGACATCTGTATGTCAATTCCCTCAACCTTGTAATTTTTAAGTAACTCATACTCACCAAGCTTAATATATACAGGTATTATATCTCCCATAAAATAATCTCTGTTATATTTGAGTTTTCTGAGCTTAGCCTCTACGCTTTGAGTTATTTTCTTTTTCTTGAGAGTATCTTCTGCCTCACTTATCCCCGATACATTCATAACGCAATCCCACGCATATATACCCTTTTTATCCTCTTTCTTTATGTAATGCCATTTTGCCTGAGAACCATCCTCTTCTGTATCCTCAACAAAGTACCAGCCTCCGCTTGCAAGTCCTAACATGTCCTCTGTATATGACATATCGTATGCTGTTTTAGACACTGTTGAAATAAGTATATTATTCAGCCTTGAATAGATAAACTCAAAAACCCACTGCCTGTTAACAACATCAAATACAACTCTGTATCCCCTGTCAAGCTTTTTACAAAGGTCTGAACACAGCTTGGTAAGCTCGTTGGCACTGATTCTCCAGAAGTGTGACGTAAGCTTATCAGCTCCCGCCTTCTCAGGGATAATAAAGTTTTCAACCATTTTATCCTCATCAATCGAGTCAGCAATCTCATAACCGTCATCATCTATTTGCGGAGGTTTGGTAAACCCCTTTTCAAGACAATACAATAAAATTGTCTCAGGATCAGTATAATTCTCTCCGAAAATATCTTTTGACTTAAACGGCGGTCTCACACGCTTAGATAAAATCCAGTTTACCGTACGTCCGCAAACAATTAACTCATTATCAACTATTTTCCCTGTACATATTGCCTGATTTTCACCTTGAGTAATAACAATATACCTATGCGACAGAATTATATTAGATATTTCATCATTTAAGGAAAAATGTCCTTCAAATGTACCGACATCATCATATAAAATATGCCATTGAACAGATGTAACATCACACATTATACACAATAAATTAAATTCAAAATCGTAAACTCTGATATCCTTCATATTAACACCCTCTATACCTGTTATACAGCCTCAAGATATTCATTATCATAAATCATAGTAACCTCAATACCTCTCTGTTCACCGTCAAGAGCCACAGAAATAATATTTTCACCGCAATCACACCACATATCAGCCAATGACGAATATACGTTTAGTGTCCCTATAACATTGCCATCAATATTACTTGTTATAGTTCTGTTTTTTACATCAACAGTAAGCTCTTCTCCAATTTTTAGTTCTTTTTCTAACTTCAGAGAATTGCCTGTTGTAAGATTAGAAACTGTAATGGTGTTTGAAGATGAAAACTCTCCTGTCTTTCTGATAATAAAAGAAGGATATGATTTTAAATCTCCTGTATTATTTAGTGTCCCTTTTGCAACCCTATAAGATAAGACAATAGGAAAAATACTTGTGGAACAAAGATTGTTTTCCTTTTTGAAAATATGTGTAACTATGCTTTGTGTATCGTTAAAGTGTGGATAATCACAGGTAAACTGAACAACAAATGTTATGTAATTACCATATCTTTCCCCCAATGTCATAACAGATGAATTAACAGTTATTTGACGTTTCTTTAATCCGCTGTCAACAATGAGAATACCTTTTCTTGAAAAAATCCGCATAGCGTTGCTCAAACGGCTCGCAAAATCACCCTGACACAGCAAGTCCCCCGATACGGATATTACCCTTTGCGGATAATGTGAGTTTTCCTCTTCGCATCCGTCCTCACCAATATAATTTCTTATCGACCTTGTTTTTTCAAGCAAATCAAGACCTTTAATCTCACATACTGAAAATCCGTCAGAACCTTTTCCAAAAAGTTTTACTGTCCCCATTTCATTACTATAAATTAATTCCACTTTGTATCACCTCTTTGTATCAATCTGTCAGCATTTTTCTTCTGATATCCTGCTTATATATTTCAAGAGCAGTCATTTCAGGAGATATAGCCCCATAAATATTGTAATTTGAATTATTTGTTACCGAATTACTGTTAGATGAGCCACCAAGCATATCACTCATTTTAGTGTTGATTTCAAGAGTAATTTCTTGCATTACATTTGAAAGTTCTTCCATAAATCCGTTTTTAAATTCCGCACATGCCTTTGCACCGTTTGAATAAAAAGCATCAGGAACAACTGCGAGATTTTTTGAAAGTTCACTTGAAAAAGCACTTGTCATCTCTGCCGAATACTGACTTACCAGTTCCTGTGCGTCATCATAAAATAACCCCCTTGAAATTATTTCACTCAAATTCAATTTTTCTACCCATTTTTCAAGATAATCCTTAAGCTTACTGTCAGAAATATTAAGCAAATAATTTGAGAATGCAATTCCGTCCCCGATATTTAGTGAGGTTATTTGTTCTAAAAACATTCCCTTAAATTCCTTTAACTTATCCTTATCTGTTACCAATGACTCAAATATTCCGTCTGTTTTATCCTTCAAATTTGTAATTGAGCTGTTGTAATTCTTTAATGCCTGTATTTCAGCATCAATATTGGAGAGCTGTAACCACGTATATGTTTGTCCTGTTTTTCCTCCGTTAACAGAAACCTTGCTGTAAATATCTGAAATTCCGGCAAGCTTCTCACTCATATCCTTTTGCTTTTTTATAATTTCATCAAAGGACTTGCTATAATTAGAAGAAATGTTCTCAAAAATATTTGTCAGAGTTTTTTCCTGTTCTTCAATCATCGAACGGTTATAATCAAGAATATCAACTGTATATGCTGCCCACCCCGATGTACCTTCCTTAAAATATACATCTCTTAACTTACCAAGCCTTGTATAATATTCCTCTGCCGTTATGTTGCTCAGCTTGTATTGATTTTTTAGATTATCAAAATCCTGCTTTCGGTAGTCCTCAAACTCTGATATAGAATTTTTCAAAATCTTTATTCTTTGTTTTTCATAGTCTGATAGTTTTGTTGTAATACTCTTATTGGTAAGCGTTATAAGCTCCTTTTGTTCGTTCGTATATTTGCTTATCTTTTCCGAAATTCCTTTTGCGACCTTGTCAATATTATTTGCTGCACCATTAGCTGCCTCCTCATATGCCCTTGCAAGACCGTGTGCCGTCACATTATCATTTCCCAAGCAATTACCCCCTTTTATTATTCAAATGCTGCAGCAATTTCCGCACTGCTCAGTTGGTGTTTAAGACTATACCTATTTTTCATTTTCTGCACAAAGGCCCTGTGTTTTTTGTCTGGAATTTCAGAGGGTCTTGCCGAACGGTACCCGATAATTCGTGTAAGCATACAATCCTCACCCAAGGCATTTAAAAGCTCCCTGAATTTCCACCAATGTAAATCCGCTTTATATAAATCTATACCATACTGTTGCATAAAAGCCGCATATATCAACCCTTCATCAACACGAAAATCTATAACAGGTCGGGATGTTCCTTTTTCTCCGCCTTTTGAGAAAAATATCATTAGTGCTTTAATTGCATCAATTGGATTATCTGGAATTTTACTCTTAAAAGCAAGAATTAATACTGATAAAAGCCTGTCATACTCACTAAGTGATTCATTTGCAATTATCTCCGAAATCTGTATCCAAACTCTGAAATCGGTATTTATTTTATACTCACTGCCCGAAGCAAAAACGCTGTCGGGCAGTGGAGAAAATACAGTCCTCATCATACTGTCGTAAAGGTACAGGTCTGCCAGTTATCTGTAGAAGCTGCTGTTCCTGTAATAAGTTCACCATTTGCTTTTAGTGTCCCTGAATACGTGTATGCTTCTGAATCATTCCCTTCACTGTTAGGTATTACAGTCCATTCACGACATACAGCTGGCTTTTCATCACCCTCTGCAGATACATCGACAAGTACAACAGCTCTAATTGCATCTGCTCCGATAATTTCATTGTCAGCAATGCTTACTAACTCGGTATGAACCGCATCATCTGAAAACTTGTCAAAGCTGTATGATATTGACGGCGCATAAGCAACTATATCATTTCTTTCAGTTTTTTCGTCGAGGTATCTTCTTGAGTATTCGACAGGATTTTTACTTTGAGAAAACTCTGTAAAACCTCTCATTCTGATGTAAGTATCAGGTGCATCAGAAAGCGCCATAAATGCAACCTTGTCACTTCTTTTTGCAATAATATCCATTATTGTCCTCCTTATATTATCGTATCTAATCTGATTTTAATAGTATATTTTCCACTGTGTATATCATCATCTTCAAGTACAGGCGATTGAATAAGAGTAATGCCCACAGGATTTACATGACAGGTATCGGAAATAAATTCCGATACCTTAACACTTCTTATCCAGTCAGAAAGAGAGTTTAAAAAATTCAGATTTTCACTGTTTTCCTCATTCATAACAAGCCTTATTATAATCTTAAAGGTCTCGCCAACAATTTTCTCTCCATCGCTGTATAAGCGAATAACTGAACAATCCCCTTCAGGCACGATAGAAACCGATTTACATTTGTCGGTCAAAAAACCACACCTTATATCAAATCCGTCGAGTAACTCACACCCGGAAAATAATGTTTTCAAATAATTACATTTCATAACATCACCGAAATTTGTAATTATTTTTTGAATTTGGCAAGAACAACTTTAGAATTGTTAGACAGAGCAACAGTATAGAGCTTGTCTACCGAAATATCTGTTACACGTCTCAATGACTCTCTCTGAGCCTCAACATTAGTGTCCCTTTTTAGGTAAATTGTAAGTGCAGGTGCTTCATCCTCTGTCTGTTCATCTGACTCAATTTTAACAATTGGATTAATGTAGAATACACCTTCACCCACAGCCTCCTGATGTCTTACACTGTTTCCTGCTTTTGCGTCTGGGATATCGGCAATTACATCCTCTAAAGCTATCTCGCCATCACCTGCAGCATCTTCAACAACGGTAAGAGCGTCTTCATCAAACGGAGAACACAAAACATATCCCTCTGAAATTTCAGGATTTAGTGTCACTCTTCTTGAAGGTACAATTCTTGTGTTGGCAATCATACCAATTTCACCTGTCATAACAACCGCACCCGGATACTTATCTGCAGATATAAAGTTCTCGTCATGTCTTAACTGTGTCATCTGCTTAGGGTGAATAAACATAACCTTTTCTGTGTTACCTTCTTCGCTGAAAACATCAATTGCATCAACAATACCGTCGTAGTTGATTGTTTTATCAGAGCCGTCATACTGAAGCTGTGCAGAAAGTAAAGCGTCCATAGCATCAGCATCTACCTTTGACGCAATTGCAAGCGCAAGCTGATTATTTGTTTCTCCCACAGGATTGCCATAACCAGATAAAACAGCTTCGTCTGTAAGCTCAACTGCTTTCATAGCCTTTTTAATAGTAGCTTTTGTTGTTGAAGCAACAAGCTTTGTTGTATCAACCGCATCACCCTCTGCAATGTCTGATGCATCACCGATGTAAGAGTACTGCGGAACGTAGATTGTATCACCAGGAACTCCAACCAGAGAATTATCAATTCTTGCAAATGGTGAAACCACAATCTTTTTCTCTATTTTTGCGGAAATACTGTCCGCCATAACTATTGGATTAACCAAATCACTAATTTTTGTTGTTGACATAATAAAACTTCCTTTCAAAATAAATTAATAGTACTTTTTAACGAAAAGTAATCAGTGTTTATATTTCATATTAATTTTTGAGCTGACTATACAGCTCAGGATTTTCATTAAAAAGCTTGAGTCTTTGGGAATATCCCATTTTAGAAAATTCTTCACGGCTGATATCGCCATGTACACCGCCGTTACTTGGAGCTGAGAATACCGGCACTTCATTGCTTTCAAACAAAAAACTGTTGTCTGTTATAAAAGTGGACAGTTTTTTATCCAGTCCTACAACCTCGCTCCCACTAACCTCAAGACCATCAAAGTCAAAAAGCTTCATAGCTGCATCAATGCTTTTAACCCCGTTAGTCATAAGCTCCTGACGCACTGAATTTCTGATGTGAATACCATTAACCTCTGCACAATGTCTGTTTAAAATTGTATCGGCAATATCTTCATCAATGCCCAGTTCAACCAAAAAATCCTTGTTCAAAACAAAACCTCCTAAAATATCACACACAGTCTGCTCTGTAATGACGCAGTGCAGGTGATACATCAAAATTTTTCTTAAGAGATGAAATAATGTAGGCATTATCAGGCGGAGCATTACTTGCTGAATACCCCAAAATCAGCTTGTCTCCAGCCTGTATATTGCATTCTCTGACAGTAAAGAGCCTTGCCCTAACAGAACTCCTCTCAGTTCGTTGAGAGCCTTTTATTTCCTGTCCCTTTATTTCACTTGTAACAGTGTGTTCAAATACAATTCTTGAAAATTCACCGTTATTTTTCTTATGCCAAAGAGTCACGCATTTAAACCTCACTTATTTCACCAACCCTCTGCTTAGCCAATTTTTCGTCCTCCTGAAAATACCATGAGCGCATTTCCCACGGAGACAACACACCCTTTTCAAGCAATGTAAGTCTTTCATCAAACTCAATAGCTCTGTCACAGATTATACTATCATCAAAGTTAAATGATGTATTGCATTCTCCCTTTGGAGCAAGAGAATACATATCACAATAAACAGACATAGCATAAATCAAATCCAAAAGAGCATTTTTAAGAGAGTTTTGAATGTCGCATACCATAGAATAACTTCTTTGCTTAGATGCTCTGATTTCCTCGGCGGTCTTATCAACATTTCTGTTATCAGAAAGTGTCCCGTAAGCAAGACCGCAGTTAAACTCTATCGAGCGAAG
>JAFQNU010000113.1 GCA_017420825.1 Clostridia bacterium | reverse complement strand
TTATTTTTATTTCTTATTGAACGATCAAGAGTGATAACATCATGAATAAGGTCAATTTTTCTTACAATCTCATCATTATTATATTCTTCAGGAATGTTAGGCCATGCTGCAAGATGCACAGATTCCTCGTCTGTGAACAGCTTGTATATCTTTTCGGCAATAATCGGAGCAACAGGAGCAAACAGCTTTGCGGTATTGATTAATACGTAGTAGAGTGTATCATATGCCTGTTTTTTATCCTCGTTTAAGCCTGTTGTCCAGAATCTTCTTCTTGAACGGCGGATATACCAGTTTGTAATACCGTCAATAAGTCCTGCCATGTTGTCAACGTAATGATTAATATAGTATTTATCCATGTTTTCTGAAATCTGCTTTTCTGTCTTATATAGCTTTGCCAAAATCCATTTATCAAGCTGATTTTCAGCACAAGGTACAACATTTATATCAGGTCTGTAATCATCAATATTCGCATAGGAGATAAAGAAGTTACAAGCATTCCAGAACGGCAGAATTAACTGCTGATATGAATCCATAATGCCATTATCGTCAAATAACAGGTCACCTATAAGCATAGCATTTGTCTGATACAGATATAATCTGAATGAATCTGTGCCGTATTTTTGCATGAGCTCCATTGGGTCTGTATAGTTCTTTGATGATTTTGAAAGCTTTTTACCGTCCTTTGCAAGGATTGTTCCATGAACAACGCAGTTTGAGAATGCAGGTCTGTCAAACAGTGCAACTGCAAGAACATGCAGATAATAGAACCAGCAACGAATCTGACCTGTATATTCAACTATGAAGTCTGACGGGAAGTGGCTTTCAAACCACTCTTTATTTTCAAACGGATAGTGCTTCTGTGCAAACGGAACACTTCCGCTCTCAAACCAACAGTCAAGAACCTCGGGTATTCTTCTCATTGTTTTTCCACACACAGGACAGGTATAGGTAACTTTATCCATAAACTGTCTGTGAAGGTCGGTTAAGCGAACACCTGACTTTTCATAGATTTCCTCAACACTTCCGAGAACCTCTTCGTGTGCACAGGCATCATTTTCACATTTCCAGATAGGAATAGGTGTGCTCCAATATCTGTTTCTTGAAATGTTCCAGTCTCTTGCACCTTCAAGCCAGTTTCCGAAACGTCCGTATTTAACAGTTTCAGGTACCCAGTTAATATCATTATTTAACTCAATCAAACGGTCTTTGATTTTTCCTATGTTAAAATAATATGCATCCATTGCCTTGTAGATAAGAGGTCTCTTACATCTCCAGCAATGAGGATAGTTATGTTCAATTGTACCGTCTGCAACCGCCTTGTTGTTGTCGTATAAGAAACGAATTACAACAGGATTCATTTCAATAACGGTCTTTTCATTATCAGCACTGTAAAAATCGGTTATTTCTTCTGTAAATCTGCCCTTTGAATCAACAGGGTTAACTAAAGGTACATTATTGTTTTTACATGTCCAGTAGTCGTCCTCACCAAATGCAGGAGCAGTATGAACTATACCAACACCTTCATCAGAGCCTACATAATCGGCTGTAACAACTGTAAACGCATTTGTACCTTCTTTGGAGTCTGCAAAATATGGGAAGAGAGGCTCATATTCAATACCTACAAGCTCTGTACCCTTACATTCCTTGCAAATAACAGGTTCTTTACCGAAAATGTTTTCATAATTTGCAAGAACTTCCTTGCCTGCAACAAATATCTCACCGTTCACCTCAACGTAGCAATAAGTAAGGTCTGCACCAACTGCAAGACACATATTTGAAGGAAGTGTCCATGGAGTGGTTGTCCATGCAAGAAGGTAAACAGGCTTATTGTCAACAATTTGCTGTGTTTTAAACTTAACAATAACCCAACGGTCCTGTCTTGGTCTTGTTGAGTCAGACTCTCTTGTATCGGAAATTGAAAGGGAGGTTTCACAGTGTGTACAGTATGGTGTAACTCTGTAATCTTTGTAGATAAGTCCCTTGTCATGGCAAGTCTTAAATGCCCACATAACACTTTCCATAAAGGTGGGATTCATAGTCTTATATGCGTTATCATAATCTACCCAACGAGCCATCTGGTGAATATATTCACGCCATGATTCATTATTACTTGATACTATTTCAAAGCACTTTTCATTAAACTTATCAATACCTATCTGTGCTTCAATTTCGTTTTTGTCTGAAATTCCCATAAGGGTTTCAGCCTGATTTTCTATCGGTAAGCCATGGCAGTCCCAACCCCAGACACGAGGAACGCTAAAGCCCTTCATGGTGTGGTATCTTGCAATCATATCCTTTATGAAGGATACCAAAACTGTGCCATGGTGCGGCTTTCCTGTCGGGAAGGGAGGTCCGTCATAAAATACTATCTCATTTGATGAATTTTGCTCAACAGATTTTTCGAATATTCTGTTATTGCTCCAAAAATTGCTGACCTCAGATTGGATTTGGGAAAAATCCGGCTTTGGGGACAATTCTTTAAATCTCATAATCAAGTTCTCCTTTTACATATTGTTTCGGAACAAATATTGCTGAAATTGCCCCGAATTTCCATATGTGATATTATACACCAACACCGATTATTTGTCAATATAAAAGGAAAAAAATGATGTATATACGAAAAAAACTGCCGTTTTTAACGGCAGTATAATACATCATACTCTATATAATAAATCTTCATATGTAGGGAAGGGCCAGTAGCTCTTAGCAACAACTGTTTCAAGATTATCTGATACAGCTCTTAAATCATTCATTGACGGAAGAACTACATCCTGATAATATTTGGCAGTTGCCAAAACATTGTCGGACGGTATATTTAACTTTATATCCTCAAGCTTTTCTATTTTCTTGATGAGGTCTTCTGTCATTTTGCTCATATTTACAACAGAAGCTTTTTCGGACGGAACCTTTATACCTATTGATTCCTTTGCGCCAATTCCCTTTGCAAGGTCTGATACATAGCTTATGCAGGCAGGCAGTATTTCCTGTTTTGCCATTTCCAGAGCAGTAAGCATTTCGATGTTAATTGTTTTTGAGTAGTCCTCTAAAAGTATTTCATATCGTGCTTCAAGCTCAATTTCAGATAATACATTCATAGCTGAATATGCTCTGACATTTTCTTCATTCAAAAGAGACGGGATTGCATCTACCGTTGATTTTAAGTTTTCAAGACCTCTGTTTTGAGCCTCATCAACCCATTCATTTGAATATCCGTTTCCGTCAAATATAACACGGTCATGCTTTTTAAGAATATCCACAACAATATCCATGACATCAGCACCGTTGTCGAGCTCATCTGCAATATCTGATAAAACAGCAGCTACGGCTGTGTTAATTGCCGCATTTACGCCTGCAATTGACTGTGCTGAACCGGGCATACGGAACTCAAAACGGTTACCTGTAAAGGCAAATGGCGATGTTCTGTTTCTGTCGGTCAAATCCTTTTTTATAAGCGGAACAGCATCAACTCCTGCGGAGATTTTGCCAAGTGTTTCTTCAACAGAATTTTTGCCTGATTTTAAAGCCTCTACAACATGGTCAAGCTGTGCGCCAAGGAAGATAGAAACAATTGCCGGAGGTGCTTCATTTGCACCAAGTCGGTGGTCATTACCAGCGGTTGCTACTGCGACTCTCAGCATGGTTGAATATTTATCAACAGCCTTGATGACAGCAGCTAAGAACAACAGGAATTGTTTGTTTTCTATTGGATTTTTTCCCGGCTTAAAGAGATTTTCTCCTGTGTTAGTTCCAATCGACCAGTTATTGTGCTTGCCTGAACCGTTTACACCTTCATATGGCTTTTCATGAAGTAAGCACACCAAACCATGCTTTTTCGCAACCTTTCTCATTGTTTCCATAGTGAGCTGATTGTGGTCAGATGAAACATTAGCAGTTGAGAAAATGGGGGCAAGCTCGTGCTGTGCTGGAGCGGCCTCGTTGTGCTTTGTTGTGGAAAGAACACCGAGTCTCCATAGCTCATCATCCAGGTCTTTCATGTATGCAGATATTCTTTCTTTAATCTGCCCGAAATAGTGATGCTCCATCTCCTGACCCTTTGCAGGCGGTGCTCCGAAAAGTGTTCTGCCCGTTAACATCAGGTCTTTTCTTTCGTTATATAGCTTTTCATCAACTATAAAATATTCCTGCTCCGCACCAACGTAAGATATAACTCTTGTTGCAGTTGAATTAAAGTATTTTAAAACTCTTAATGCCTGCTTATTTATTGCCTCCATAGAACGCAAAAGCGGTGTTTTTT
>JAFQNU010000112.1 GCA_017420825.1 Clostridia bacterium | reverse complement strand
TTTGCGATGATTTAAAAACAATTTATAAAGGAGAAATAGTTTATTGGGACGAACGCCTCACCACAGTTAATGCGGCAAGAATTTTAAATGAAACAAATACAAGAGGTAAAAAACGAAAAAATGTTATTGACACCGTTTCAGCATGTATGATTTTGGAGGGATATCTCGGAAGAATGAGTAATATGTAATTTAAAAATCGAATAATTTTTATAAAATTACTAATACTACCTGTATAGTAATAAACAATATGTAAGCAGAAAGGGTAGTATATATGATTGAACAAGATACAATAAAGCTATTACGTGAGTGTGATGCCGGAGTAAAAATGGGTATAACATCAATTGATGACGTTTTAGAGTATGTTGACAGTAATGATTTAGAACAGCTCCTTTCAGATTGTAAAAAAGAGCATGACAGAATAGACGCTGAAATTCAGGAACTATTAGACAAATATGAAGATGAAGGTAAAGAGCCTGCCGCCATCGCCAAGGGAATGTCCTGGATGAAAACAAATATGAAGCTCGCCATGAATGAATCAGACCACACCATTGCTGATTTGATTACAGACGGCTGTAATATGGGAGTTAAATCTCTTAATAAATATCTGAACAAATATGCTGCGGCCGATGAGGTATCTAAGGATATTGCAAAAAAGCTTATAAACCTCGAAGAAAAGCTTGCAGTTGATATAAGACAGTATCTATAAAAAACTGGATTGCAGTGATATACAAATATCACCGCAATCCAGTTTTATTTTCCAAGATATGTGAAATGCATATAATCCTTATTATAAGACGGTCCCCATGCATTTCCACCCCACAACCAGCCGTATTTTGCAAAAGTCTTTACAACAATTGAATCCTCAGCGATTGAATACGGGTCCTCTCCCGGTTTCCAATAGCTTCCCACAACAGGCGTGCCATCAGGCTCAACATAATAATTTTCATTATAATTTATATCTATACACGTTCCGTAGCTATGCTGTGACACCTTACCATAGGCAGTGTTTCTCCAATAATATCCACCCACATCCTTTACAGGAAATTGAGATGAATCATTGAATATCTCTGTAAATATACTTACCACATCTTCTGCAAGAGCTTTGTTGACTGTTATATATTTTTTTGATTGAGTTTTTGTTCCGTCATCATTTAAGTGCCACACAGGAACACAGACCTCTGTCATATACTCCGCTGCCTCATCCTCGTCTGCAAAATAATATCCGTCAGGAAATACACGAATTTCCTTTTCACTTAAAGCTTGCTGTAAATTTATTTTCTCTTTTTCTACTACTGTTGAAGCTTCCGCTTTTTCAGTCTCTTCAACACCGTCATCCATGACATCATTTTTTGGTATTACCTCTTTTATTTGAGTTTCTTCCTTTTTATTCTCAACTTTTTCTTCGGCTTTTTTTATTTCAACAGACATAGGCTCTGAAAATATCCGGGTATCGTCATCAGGCTTAGCACAAATATAAACTGTATATTTGTTTCCCTTTGATTTTTCAAGCGGATAATTTGTAATAAAATTCTTATCCTTACTTCCCTGTATAATAATATTATTTATTCCATCACCTTTAATTATAATATCATACTCACCTGCATATGTAATTTTATTCCATGAAAGACTAATAGTATTTTTCTCAAAATCAGTATTCACAAGCTTCACCTGCGGTAACGGATAAATATCAACCTCGCCTGCAAATTTATCCTTAACACGATTTACCATACAGATTGCCTGTTCCTTTGTTGTATTTTCAAGAGGTGCAATTCTTCCGTTTCCGACCCCGTTTATCACTCCATAATAATATACTGCTGACATATCGTCTATTGCCCACTCTGCAGTATCAAGACAATCACAAAATTCATTTGCGTACTCAAGCACCTGGTTTCTGAATACATTATAATCAATTGAAATTTTATTTATCACTCTAGACAAAATAACACCTATTTCCTGCCTTGTAATATATCCATCAGGGTCAAATATACCATCACCCTTTCCTGAAATTATCCCTGCTTTATAAGCCTTTAATACATTTACATCTTTAGTATCCGAAAACACATTGTAATCAGAAGAAATAATACGAACATCTTCACAATCCTCTGTATATAAATTCATTACAAGCTCACAAAAATCCCTTCTTGTAATATTGTCAGTCATATTTCCTTCAAATAAACCCGAAAAAAGTATTCCACAAGATGAAAGAGCTTTAAAATCATCCTTTACCCAGTCATGTATATCATATGCGTATACACTTGTTGAAAAAGTTAATAATATAAATATCAGTGCTATATATTTTTTCAATGTTATCGCCACCATTACTATTTTTTTCAGTTTATCACACAGTTCGACAAAAGTCAACAATTTTAACACAAATGTAACGAACCTTTCATATTCACATTTTGTTCACAGAATATGAAAAACTTATTTACTTTTTCTTCACACCCATGTCAAAATAGTGTTGTATGATAAATATAAGCTACATAATATGCTTTAAATAATTATCAATCAGGAGGCGGTTTAATATGAAAAAATATCCCTATACTGAGTCGACTGACTTAATTTTATATGTAGAAAAACCAAAAAAGAAGAAAAACACTTCACCATGGGTTGCCTGTATGTGCTCTGCACTCATAGCAAGTGTACTCACTGCTACAATCACAGGAGCAGGTACAGCAATACATCAAAAAAAAGCTAATAACAATCAGATTTATGCAGATACAAATGATGTAACACTTTTATCTAATTATAATTTTTTAACAACCGAGCTTAATGTTTCACAAATAGCAACAAAAGTAGGTCCGAGCTGTGTCGGTGTTATAAATAAAACCAAGGTATCTCCCCAGAGATATTATGATCCGTTCTCAGGCAGATACTATTACTCAAGTGATGCAGGCACCGACGAGCTTGTTGAACAAGGTAGCGGCTCAGGAATTATAATTCGTGCTGATGGTTATATTGTAACAAATCAACATGTTATTGATGGAGCAAGTGAAATATCCGTAATATTAAATACAGGTGATGAATATACAGCCACTCTTATAGGCGCTGATTCAAAATCTGACCTTGCCATTCTTAAAATAGATGCCGAAGGCTTATCCCCCGCAAAATTAGGCGACTCAAACAATGTCGAAGTAGGCGAGCTTGCTGTGGCAATAGGAAACCCTCTCGGTCAGGAATTTGCAGGTACGGTAACTGCCGGTGTTATAAGTGCTTTAAACAGAACGATGACAGTTGATGGCAAGGTTTACAATCTTATTCAAACCGATGCCGCAATTAATCCCGGAAATTCAGGCGGTGCTCTTGTTAACAAATACGGCGAGGTAATAGGAATAAACACAATAAAGCTTTCCACCACAGGTGTTGAGGGTATTGGTTTTGCCATTGCAATCTCGGAAGCAAAACCCATAATTGATGATTTAATAAATAATGGATATGTTTCAGGACGTCCTCTTGTAGGTATTACTGTTACAGAGAACAGAAGCGGATTGTCAGTTTACAGTGTTGCCCAGAACAGCGGTGCTGCAAATGCAGGTATACGTGAAGGTGACCTAATCATAAAAGCCGATGGTCAGGTAATTAACACCTCTGAAAAATTAAACGAAATAAGAGATACAAAAAAACCTGGTGACAGCCTTTCTCTTACTATCATTAGAAATGGTGAGTTAATTGAAATAAAAGTAGTCTTAACAGAAGATATTCCTTCCGCCGATAACTAATCTGTTCCCTATGCAAAATTTGCATAGGGAATTTTTTTTCAAGAAAATAAAAGTATAGCATATCGTCATCTGATATGCTATACTTTTAATAGGCCTATAATATTAGCCCTCAATAAGTCTTTTTGTATCAATTGCAATCATAAGCTCTTCATTTGTAGGAATTACAAGAGTTTTTACTGTTGCATCAGCAGCACTAACATCAAGAGCTTTTCCTCTTTGCTTATTCAGTTCCTCGTCAATCTTTATTCCCATAAAGCCAAGTCCGTCTACTATTGCCTTTCTTGACTCAGAATCATTTTCGCCGACACCAGCTGTAAATACAACTGCATCAACACCACCCATAGCAGCAGCATATGAGCCGATAAGCTTCTTAACGCTGTAGGTAAACATATCTATCGCAAGAGCTGCTCTTTCATTACCCTCATCTTTTGCTTTTGAAAGGTCTCTGAAATCGCTTGATACGCCAGACACTCCGAACACACCTGATTTTTTGTTCATAAGAGCATCTACTTCCTTGGCGGTCATCCCCTCATTTTCCATGATAAATGTAACAACAGCCGGGTCCATAGAACCTGTTCTTGTACCCATTACAACACCATCAAGCGGAGTAAATCCCATTGATGTGTCAACACACTTACCGCCGTCAACTGCAGTTACGGATGAACCATTACCCAAATGACATGTAATAATCTTTAAATCTTCTATTGATTTTCCAAGCATTTTTGCAGCCTCTGCTGAAACAAATCTATGACTTGTTCCGTGGAAACCGAATTTTCTTATTTTATACTTCTCATAGTATTCATATGGTAATGCATACATATATGCTTTTGCAGGCATTGTCTGATGAAATGCTGTATCAAATACTGCTACCTGCTTAACATTTGGCATAATCTTCTCACAAGCCTCAATACCTATTATATTTGCAGGATTGTGCAAAGGAGCAAGCGGTGAACACTCATTTAACGCTTCCTTAACCTTTTCATCTATTACGCATGAATCAGCAAAAATCTCACTACCATGCACAACTCTGTGACCTACTGCACCAATCTCCTCCATTGATGAGATAACTCCGCACTCAGGGCATACAAGAGCATCAATTACCATTGATATTGCGTCTGAATGATCCTTCATTTCCTTTTCAAATACTTTCTCTATTCCCTTTGCTGTATTCTTATGAGTAAGCTTTGAACCGTCTATTCCTATTCTTTCACACAAGCCCTTTGCCATAACCTCCATCAAATCCATATCAATAAGCTGATATTTCAATGATGAACTACCGGCATTAATAACCAACACCTTCATTTAAAACAACTCCTTAAATCTATATTATTTCATACCCTGTGCCTGAACACAAGTAATAGCTACAACACCTACGATATCATCAGCCGAACAACCTCTTGACAAGTCGTTAATAGGCATTGCGATACCCTGAGTTACAGGACCGTAAGCCTCTGCTTTGGCAAGTCTTTGAACAAGCTTATATCCGATATTTCCCGCATCAAGGTCAGGGAATACCAAAACATTCGCCTTACCTGCAACGCTTGAATCCGGCGCCTTCGACTCACCAACTGACGGAACAATAGCCGCATCAAGCTGTAATTCTCCGTCTACCTTTAAGTCAGGATTATTTGCCTTACAAATTGCAGTTGCCTCAACAACCTTATCAACATCTGCGTGCTTTGCACTTCCCTTTGTTGAATGCGAAAGCATCGCAACAATTGCTTCCTTTTCAACAAGCAATTCAAATGACTCAGCAGAACAAGCTGCAATTGCAGCAAGCTTTTCGGGATCAGGATTTTGCTCCAGACCGCTGTCTGCAAAAATAAATGTACCATCAGCACCAAATTCACAATCAGGAACTACCATCAAGAAGAATGCCGATACTAACTTAACACCAGGCTTTGTTTTAATAATCTGTAAGCTTGGACGAAGTGTATTTGCAGTTGAATGACAAGCACCTGAAACAACACCGTCTGCATCTCCTGCCTTTACCATAAGACAAGCATAATACATATAATCTCCCAAAGCTGTTTCTTTTGCTTCCTCGTATGTAAGTCCCTTTGATTTTCTTAATTCAACAAAGAGATTTAAGTATTCCTCTGTCTTTTCATATGTAAACGGATTTATAATAGTTGCGCCTGAAATATCAAGACCCTTTCCGTTTGCCTCAATCTCCTCGGGAGTACCGATAATTATAATTTCTGCGATACCCTCCTTTAAAATCTTTTCAGCAGCCTCAAGTGTTCTTCTGTCCATTGATTCAGGAAGAACTATTCTCTTCTTGTCAGCCTTTGCTCTTTCCTTAATTCTGTCAATAAATGCCATTGTGTATTTCCTTCTTTCTTAATATTTACTTTATCTATTATATACCAATTTTTTGCAATTTACAAGAGTTTATTTCAATTTTTTTGATTTATTTATGTCTTTTTACAAAGCGCTCAATTCTGTTTAACGCCTCAGTTATACTCTCAATAGAGTATGCATAAGAGCAACGTATAAATCCCTCGCCCGACTCACCAAATGCATTACCGGGAACAACCGCAACCTTTTCCTCCTCAAGGAGCTTTTCACAAAATTCCTCACTTGTCATTCCAAGTGATTTGATGCATGGGAATACGTAAAATGCGCCCATAGGCTCAAAGCACGATAATCCCATCGAGTGAAATCCATCAAGAATATATCTTCTTCTGTTATTATATTCTCTCACCATTTCACTAACATCACGGTCGCAGTTTTTCATAGCTTCTATCGCCGCAAACTGACTTGTTGTAGGAGCGGACATAATTGCATATTGGTGAAGCTTTGTCATTGCTTTAATTATCGGAGAAGGTCCCGTTGCATATCCAAGTCTCCAGCCTGTCATTGCAAATGCTTTTGAAAAGCCATTTACAACAACTGTTCTTTCTCTCATTCCGTCTATCGCTGAAAAGCAGGTATGCCCCTCTTCTGTATATGTAAGCTCTGAATATATTTCATCACTTAAAACCATTATATCTGTATCCTTCAACACCTCAGCAATGGCTTCAAGCTCCTTTTTATTCATCACAGCACCCGTTGGATTGTTAGGAAACGGTAAAATCAAAAGCTTTGTTTTGTCTGTAATTTTCTCCCTTAGCTGTTCAGGCATAAGCTTAAAATCATTTTCCTCCTTTGTCTCAATAGGAACAGCTACTCCCCTTGCCAACGTAGCACAAGGCTTATAGCAAACAAAGCTCGGCTCAGGTATTAACACCTCGTCACCCTCTTCAACAAGACACCTGATCATGAGGTCTATTGCCTCACTGCCTCCCACTGTAACAAGAACCTCTTCATTAGGATTGTACTCTACATTATACTTTCTCTTTGTATAATTACAGATTTCTCTTCTTAAATCAGGCAATCCTGAATTTGGAGTATAGAATGTTTTTCCCTTTTCAAGAGAATAAATTCCTGCTTCTCTGATTGACCATGGAGTATCGAAGTCCGGCTCACCCACTCCCAATGATATTGCGTCATCCATTGTGGCAACAAGGTCAAAGAACTTTCTTATTCCCGATGGTGGAATACTTTTTATCTTTTCATTCAAAATATTATCATAATTCATCATAATGTAATTACCTGCCTTGTATCCTTTTCGTCCTTATAAAACACAAGACCGTCCTCCTTATATTTTTTCAGTACAAAATGTGTTGCTGTGCTTATTACAGATTCCATCGGAGCAAGCTTTTGAGCAACAAAGAGTGCAACCTCTTTCATAGAACTTCCCTCAAGTATTACACACAAATCATACGCACCAGACATCAAAAACAGTGATTTAACCTGCGGATACTTATAAATTCTCTCTGCGAACTTATCATATCCCTCTCCCCTTTGTGGAGTTATTCTAAGCTCAATTAACGCATTAACAAGCTCTGTATCGGTAACATCCCAGTTAATCATTGTTTTATAACCAACTATAATGTTTTCCTTTTCAAGTCCGGCTATTATCGCATTGACCTCCTCCTCACTTTTACCTACCATATGTGCAATCTTGTCACGGGAAATCATAGGTCCGTCTTTTTCAAGAATTTTTAAAATGTCAACACAATCATTCATAACACAAAGTCCTTTCACTTATTTTATCTTAATATTATATAATAAATTAAATTAAATTTCCATAGTTTTTTAAAATTTCTTTAAAAATATTTGTATTATTTGTAAAAAAAAATAAAAACCTATTTACATCAGCATGTTTTTTGATTATAATGTATAGTATGAAATAATGGAAAAACACATTTTTGATACTTTGTATCAGTGCCTTTTTCACTTTAATTGAAAGGATTGAATAAAAAATGGAAATTCAAATCACAAAAACAACTACCCCGAAAGCAAAACCCGGTGCAGACGTTAAGCTCGGCTTTGGAAATTATTTTACAGACCATATGCTCATTATGAACTATGATGAGGGTGAGGGCTGGCATGATGCACGTATTGTTCCTTACGGACCTATCGCATTAGATCCTGCTGCAATGTGCCTCCACTATGGACAAGAGGTTTTTGAAGGTATGAAGGCTTACAAAACTCCTGATGGCGGTGTTCAGCTTTTCAGACCTGAGAAGAACATGGAAAGACTTAATGTTTCAAACGAACGTCTCTGTATTCCTTTAATCGATGAAGCATTTTGTGTTGAAGCAATCAAAAAGCTCGTTGATATTGACCGCGATTGGATACCCGAAGCTCCGGGAACATCATTATACATAAGACCTTTCATCTTTGCTATTGACCCACATGTTGGTGTTCACCCTGCAAAGCACCTTATGTTCGTTGTAATATTGTCACCTGTTGGCGCATATTATCCTCAGGGTATCAATCCCGTTGACATATACGTTGAGCAAAAATATGTAAGAGCAGTAAAGGGCGGAATGGGCTTTACCAAAACAGCAGGAAACTATGCGGCATCATTGAAGGCTCAGGACGAGGCTGAAAAGCTCGGATATACACAGGTTCTCTGGCTTGACGGTGTTGACAGAAAATATATCGAAGAAGTTGGAACAATGAACGTATTCTTTAAAATTGGTGATGAAATTATCACTCCTGAATTATCAGGCAGTATTTTGTCAGGTATCACAAGAATGTCTTGTATTGAGCTTTTAAAGAGCAAGGGATATAAGGTAACAGAAAGAAAAATCTCTGTACAGGAGCTTTTTGACGCACACGAAAACGGCGAATTAAAAGAAGCTTTCGGAACAGGAACTGCAGCTGTTATATCTCCTATCGGAACATTTGAGTGGAACGGCAAAAAGATTACCGTTGCCGACGGCGGTATCGGTGAAGTTTCTCAAATGCTTTACGATACAATAACTGGTATTCAGTGTGGCAAAATCAAAGACGAGTACAACTGGGTACAAAAAATCTGATTACATTATAACATACTATGCTGTCGGAACTATATCCGACAGCATTTTCAAATGAGGAACAAAATATGAACGAGAAAAAAATCTCTCTGACCAATAAATTGTTTGACAAGCATTATTATATTTTTACCGGAATCTTGTCTGTTATTTTAAATTTTATACTCGAACTGCTTGCTGATTTATCATTTACAGAAGCAATTAATCATCTATGTAATAATACATATATGTTTATTTCAAACAGTGCATTCCTATATCTTATTTTTGTTGTTCTGTCCCTTACAAAGAAAAAATACTTTGCTTTGACACTGCTTAGTTGTCTTTGCCTTGCGACAGGAATAACAAATAGTTTTTTAATGCATTACAGGCACACACCTTTTATTGCTGCTGATTTCTTTGTTATAAAATCTGCACTTGATGTTATGGACGTATATATGACAAAATTTCAAATTGTACTTGCAATTACCGGAATTATCGGTTCACTTACCCTGATGATTATTGTTTTTATTAAAGAAAAAGCAAAAAAAATACAATTCAAAAAGCTTTGTGTTGCTCTTTTTATTTCTTTATGTGCAACCGCAATTCCGCTTAATATGACTTCTCCCGATGCAAACGCAGCACAAAATAAAACCCTCATAGATACAGCTGAAAAAAACGGTTTTTTGTACTGCTTTATAAATAGTATTTTTACTAACGGTTTAGATATGCCCGATGAATATAATCATTGGCGTATAATGTCAATACTAAATGAAATAAAGCCTAAAAAAACAAATATTTCCGACACAGAAAAACCAAACATTATAGCAATTCAACTCGAATCTTTTATTGACCCTTATCTGATTGAAGGCACCGATTACAGTGAAAATCCTATACCAAATTTCACACGTCTGAAACAGGAAAACACTTCAGGCTTGTTGGATGTAGCGGTCTACGGCGGAGGTACTGCAAACACTGAATTTGAAATACTCACCGGAATGAATGTCAGGTATTTTGGTTTAGGAGAATACCCATTTGAAACAGTATTACAGGAACAGCCAATTGATTCTGTCGCATACAATCTCAGTCGTAATGGTTATAAAACACATGCAATGCATAATCATACAGGCTCATTTTATAACAGAAACCTTGTCTATCCCAATTTGGGATTTGATACCTTTACTTCTTCTGAGTATATGAACGAAATCCAGTACACTTATCTCGGTTGGGAAAAAAGCAATGTATT
>JAFQNU010000111.1 GCA_017420825.1 Clostridia bacterium | reverse complement strand
GGGTAGAGATACTTTTTTTGCCTGTATGCAACTGTTAAATGCACCGCTTTTAATTTCCGAAACATTGTCGGGAATAATTATTTCATCAAGCTCTATGCAGTTGTAAAAAGCACGTTCGCCAATTGATTTTAGTGTAGATGGAAGTGTTAATTGTTCAAGGTCTGTACAGTCTGCAAAACACCAGTCCCCTATTGAAGTAATACCCTCATTAACTACAAGCTTTTTAAATTCAGTGTCAGACCATGGAGCTTTGTTTTGTGCGGAATAGTCGGTCATTTCACCGCTTCCGCTTATAATAAGTGTATCGTTATCTGTTTTCCATTCAATGCTCTCGGCATTTACCGATATAGAACAAAGCAAAAACAGCATTGACAAAATCAGTTTGATTTTCATTTCATTCTCCTAACTGTCTATTCTTTTTATTATTTGTTCACATTCATAATATACTTTTTGAGTATCAATTGTTTTAATTTCTTTATTTTCCATAACGATTTTTCCGTTAATTATAACGGTATCGCACTCGTAGCCGCATGCTGAATACACAAGTGCTGATTTCAAGTTGTTTTGAGGCTTGAATTGTGGTGTATCAATATCCAAAATCGTGATGTCAGCACACATTCCCGGTGCGATTTGTCCTATATTGGGGTTATGTAAAGCTTTTGAGGCATTTACTGTTGCCATTTTCAGAACATCATCTGCACTCATAACTGTTGGGTTATGGCTTACTCCTTTATGTAGCATTGCTGTATAGTTCATTTCCGAGAACATATTCAGAGTGTTGTTGCTTGCGGCACTGTCTGTACCAATAGTTGTATTAACACCCTTTTCATAAAGCTTTACTAATGGTGCAATCCCGTTTGCAAGCTTTAAATTGCTTTTTGGATTTGTCGCAACCGTTACGTTATTTCTTCTGAGTATATCAATATCATTATCCGAAAGCAAAACGCAGTGTGCTGCAATTACAGGCACATCAAAAACACCTGTCTTTTCCATAAGTTCAATTGGTGAGCAGTTAAATTGTTTTTGTACATTTTCAACCTCATTAATGGACTCACTCAGGTGAATTGTAAGACCTAAGTTATGCTTTTTTGCTGTATCGGTTACTATTTTCAAGTATTCGCAATCGCATGTATATGGTGCATGAGGTCCTAACAAGAATGTTATATTGGGGTTTGTACATTCGGTAAAGGCACGGAGATTTTCCTCAAGTCGTACTCTGCCTCCTTCATTATTTCCCTCGCCAACAAGCCCTCTTGATAAAACTGCTCTCATTCCTGAATGAGTAACTGCATCAATTACAGCTCTCATGTCCATATTCATATCAACAAAGCACGTTGTTCCTGTTCTTATCATTTCGATACAGGCAAGCATTGCGCCCCAGTACATATCTTCATGTGTAAGCTTGTCCTCTAAGGGAGATATACGTCCGAACAACCAGTCTGAAAAGCTTAAATCATCAGCAATATTTCTGAAAAATGACATGTACGAATGTGTATGAGTGTTTATAAGCCCGGGAATTGCAAGACGTGATGTACCGTCTATGATATAATCGGGTATAAAGCTGTCAGCACTTTCTCCGACAGAAACAATTTTTTCGCCGTCAATGCAAATGTCACAGTTTTTTACCTGATACTCGTTATTAATAAGTATAAGTGATTTGATATTTTTAATCAGTATTTTCATCTTCTGTTGCCTCACTATGTTCTATTTCCTCCTGTGTTTTCATTACTGGTATAAAGTTTTTGGCAAATTTACCTCTGCCCATAACATAGAATGTGCCTGCCACAGAAAAGGACAGTGCACCTATACAGTTCACTATTAAATCCTTCATTGTGTCGGTAATTCCAATATCGAGGTATCCGCCGTCTATCTGATAAGCAGTTTCCACATTATTAATTGTCCCGTAAATAACGGTTTTTGTTATATCCTTTATCGCAAGAGATGTGTTTTTGATTTCAGGATTAAGTGATACCGATGAAATGAGGGGAACAAGTGTGTCCTTCTGCATATCGGACAGGGTATTAATATCCATAAAATATTCAAAAAATTCCCATAATACACCGATAGTCATTGAAAAACAAAAGCCTACAAACGCAACAAAAACGGGTGACATATTAAAATGAAGTCTGGGGCTTTGATTTAAAATGTCAATCATTGCAAAGCCTATTGCACCCATTATAAATCCGTTCAGGGTATGGAGCATGGTGTCCCAGTGCGGAACACGCAGATAAAACTCCTGTATTTCACCTAATATTTGTGAGGCAAATATGAACAGCACTATTATACTTTCCAGAACTGACGGTAATTTTATGTTAAATCTCTTGTCAATAATGGTGGGGATAAACAGAAGAAGCAGGGATAAGACACACATAAAGACATTATTATAGTCTTTAATCATTATATTTCGCACCATTACAAGCGTTATTAAAAATCTTATTACTATATATAATGTAATTATCCTTTTTTGCCCCTTTTTTTGTTTTGGCAATTCAGACACCTCTTTTAATTTATTGGTTTATGCAACCCAAAGCCTGTTCTATATCTGCAATGACATCATCAGCATTTTCAATACCTACACTCAGTCTGATTAAGTCCTCACCTATTCCGCATTCGGTAAGCTGTTCGGCTGTGAGCTGACGGTGAGTCGTGCTTGCAGGGTGCAGGGCACAGGTTCTTGCATCTGCAACATGTGTTGCTATTGCGGCAAGCTTTAAGCTGTCCATAAACTTAATAGCCGCCTCTCTGCCACCTTTTATTCCAAAGCTTATTACACCGCTAGCACCCTCAGGAAGATATTTCTTAACCAGAGAATAATACTTATTATTTTCAAGTCCGGGATAATTTACCCATGATATATTATTGTTGTTTTCAAGATATTGTGCTACTTTTTTTGCATTTTCTGAGTGAGCCTTCATTCTTAAATGCAAGGTTTCAAGTCCAAGGTTTAAGAAAAATGCATTGTGTGGGGAAGGTGTGGAGCCTAAGTCTCTCATGAGCTGAGCAGATGCTTTTGTTATGTAAGCAGCTTTTCCGAAGTTTTCGGTGTAGATTACACCGTGGTATGAATCATCAGGTGTAGTAAATTCGGGGAACTTACCGCTTGCTGCCCAGTCAAAATTGCCACTGTCGATTATAACACCGCCCAATGCTGTTGCATGACCGTCCATATATTTTGATGTTGAGTGGATAACAATATCAGCACCATATTCAAACGGTCTGCATAAGAACGGTGTTGCAAATGTGTTATCAACAATTAAAGGTATCTTATTATTATGTGCAAGTGTTGCAAATTTTTCAATATCAAGAACTGACAATGCAGGGTTTGAAATGGTTTCTCCAAATATAGCTTTTGTGTTTTCTCTTACTTCCTTTTGTAATTCTTCTAACGGCAGGTCGGGGTTTACAAAAGTAACGTCAACTCCAAATCTCTTGAAGGTAACTCCCAAAAGGTTAAATGTGCCGCCGTAAACCATTGATGAGGAAATAATGTGGTCTCCCGCCTTGCATATGTTCATTAATGAGATAAGAGTTGCGGCTTGTCCTGACGAGGTCATCATTGCTCCAACTCCGCCTTCAAGGTCTGCAATCTTTGCCTCTACATATCCTGTTGTCGGGTTTGAAAGACGTGTATAGAAATATCCTGCTTCTTCAAGATCAAAGAGCTTGCCCATCTTTTCGCATGAATCATATTTAAAGGTTGTACTCTGACAAATCGGAATAACTCTCGGTTCTCCGTTTTTTGGGGAATATCCCGACTGTATGCATTTAGTTTCAATTTTCATTTTAATCATTTCCTTTCATGGGTATTAAATATATTTTATGATTATATTTATAATTTGTCAAGTAATAATAGCATTTTTTAATTATTTGTTAAAAATTTGCAAAGGGAAAAAATTGATTTTACACCAAATCTCTTTACAAACGAAAAGAAATATGTTAAAATGAAAAAAATTACATTTGAGGAGGTCAATGGTTTTGGAAAAGCAATCAATTTTTAATATTACCAATGACAAAAAAGAAATTCTGCGAACAATAGCGGAAAATATGTTGAAATTAAGACCACGCTCTGAGGTTAAATTAAGACCCTGTTACTATAACGGAGAAATACTACATAAAATTTATGCAAGCGGTCCGGCAGATTATGATTTCAGCGTAATATATCCGGATGCCTGTGAGGGTGATTTTATTTATTATAAAACCATAGCATATTCCTGTAAATACAATACTATTGCATTGCTTTTTGAGGGTGTTTTTGAAGCTTACTACGATGGTAAGCTTGTTGCATCATCTGACGAAAGAGCAGAAAAAATATGTGAGGTAGAAACAAAAGACGGCGAGTGTGAGCTTATTATAAAGGTTTATGCCGAAAAGGACAGATTTGCTCTGAAGCTTGCAATGTCACCTCCGCAGTTCCCTGGCAGATGGGGAAATGATTATATTACCTGGAGCAGACCGGCTCTTCCAATTGAGGAGTTTCGTCTTGAGGAAGGATTTATGCTGTCACCTCTTTTCAAAAAAGGTGACCAGGGTG
>JAFQNU010000110.1 GCA_017420825.1 Clostridia bacterium | reverse complement strand
TGCCGAAAACATTTGAAGAACAAAATGCAATTGCATCAATTTTGTCAGATATGGATAACGAAATTGAAAAGCTGGAAGAAAAAATTGAAAAATGCATAAAAATAAAACAAGGTATGATGCAGGAATTATTAACAGGTAAGATAAGACTTCTATAAAAGGAGGGATAACAATGAGTGATACAAAAGATAAATCAGGGTTGTGGGAAAAAATGTATGATGACATAGGGCATCCTTCAGCAGTTTCAATAGGTGAGAGTCTGAGTCTGATACCGAGAACGGTTGGTGTGTGGCTCAGTAAATGGGAGAAGTGGGTTGTAAACGGTGAGGAGAGCAAAAGACTTACACTTGAAGCTATAAGAGAAAAAAGCTCAAAAATACCCGAAGAAAAACTGACCGAGCCGGAGCCGTATGTTGTTATTCCTGCAATTTCGCAATTAAGTTATTGTTATGACAGCGAAGAATTAAGAGAGCTATATGCAAATCTTTTAGTATGTTCCATGAACATTGATACTAAATATCATGTGCATCCTGCATACGTAGATATTATTAAACAGCTTACCCCGGATGAAGCAAGATGGCTTATGTACTTAAAAGGAAATATTAACAGTGTGTTTCCTTGTATAGATATACAAAGACGTTTGACGGATAAAGAGGGTTATCAATATTTACTCACGAACTTCACTACAGTGGGAATAGATAAATTGGTTTCAAAGTGCGATATATGTGCATATCTTGATAATCTTGAGCGCTTAAAAATTATTGAAATTGTTAGTACAGCAAAGATTAATGATGAGGCTGTATATGAAGAAATATTCAAAAATCCGTTTTACATTAATACCATAAACAGTGCGTATCAGCATGCAAACAGTGAGATAACACCCAAAAAGAAGATTTTTAAACTGACATCGTTTGGCAAAAACTTTGTTAAATGTGTTATCGCAGAGGAGGGTGAATAATGACTCAGATAGGTGACGGTGAAAGAAAAACACAGGACAGAGTTATAGAATTCTTTCGTGAACAGTTACATTATACATATATAGGCAATTTGAGGGAGCAGGAAAATTCCAATATCATAGAAGACAAGCTTATTGAAAATCTTAAAAACAGAGGATATTCAGATAAGCTTATCAATGGTGCGGTAAGTGAGCTTAAAAAAACTTCACAGAATATGCACAATAAGCTATATGGTGCAAACAAAGAGGTGTATTCACTTTTAAAATACGGTGCTAAGATTAAAGAGGAGATAGAAAAGCCTGCAAAAACGGTGTATTTTATTGACTTTGATGATATAACACGGAATGATTTCTATATTGCAGAGGAAGTTACAGTAGTAGGTGAAAATGTCAAGCGTCCTGATTTGGTTGCTTACATAAATGGTATTGCGGTAGCAGTAATCGAGCTTAAAAGCAGTAGGGTATCGGTTGCAAGCGGTATAAGGCAGAACATAGCAAATCAGAAGGAACATTTTATAGATAAATTCTTTACAACCATTCAGTTTTGTGTTGCAGGTAATGAAAGTGAAGGGATGCGTTACGGTACAATAAACACACCCGAAAAGTATTACCTTGAGTGGAAAGAGGACGGATTTGGAGAAAATGAGGAAGACCGTGACGAAACCGATATTTTAATAGAAGAAAAATGCAAGGACATTCAGGGAAGACTATTTAAGGATTTAATTAATCTGTTCTACAAAAAGCGATTTCTTGATTTAATTCATAACTTTGTTGTGTTTGATAAGGGAACAAAAAAGCTTTGCCGTTATAATCAGTATTATGCAGTTAAGAGAGCGCAAAATAGACTGACAAAGAAAAAACAAGGCGGTATTATCTGGCACACACAAGGTAGCGGTAAATCTCTTTCTATGGTATGGCTGTCAAAATGGATTTTGGAAAACAACCCTGATTCGAGAATTTTGATAGTTACCGACCGTCAGGAGCTTGACGAGCAGATAGAGAAGATATTTAAAGGAGTTGATATAAATGCAGTTCGCACAAGAAGCGGAAGGGATTTATTAAAAAAACTAAACTCCTTTGAGGACAGACTGATTTGTTCTCTTATTCACAAATTCGGCAAGCGTGGTAAGGAAACAAAGGACGAAGATTATAACCAATATATAAAGGACTTGCACGAGTCATTTTCAGGAAAATTTTCGGTTAAGGGAAATGTGGTAGTATTTGTTGACGAGTGTCACAGGACACAGTCGGGAAAGTTGCATGAGGCAATGAAGACAATATTGCCTGACAGCATTTTTATTGGTTTTACAGGAACACCTCTTTTAAAATCAGACAGAAAGACAAGTCTTGAGGTTTTCGGAAGCTATATTCATACATATAAATTCAATGAGGCGGTGAGTGACGGTGTTGTTCTTGATTTGAGATATGAGTCGAGAACCATACCGCAGGATATAACCTCTCAGGAGAGAATAGATAAATGGTTCGAAGCAAAAACAGCAGGTCTTAATGATCGTGCAAAAGCAAAACTGAAGTCGAAGTGGGGAAATATGCAAAAGGTATTTTCCTCAAAGTCAAGGCTTGAAAAGATTGCAAATGATATCAAATATGATTTTGATATCATTCCAAGGCTTAGGGATGGCAGAGGTAACGCTATTTTAGTTGCTGATTCTGTTTTTTCGGCTTGCCGATACTATGAAATTTTCCAAAGCATAGGTTTCAAAAAATGTGCAATAATTTCATCATACGAGCCATATGCAGGTGATATAAGAACAGAAGTTGTAGGCGATGACGGAGATACCGACAAATTTACAAAGTACGAAATATACAATAAAATGCTTGGCGGTAAATCTGTTGACGATTTTGAGACCGAGGCTAAAAGACAGTTTGTTGAAGAACCCGAGAACATGAAGCTACTCATTGTTATTGACAAGCTGTTAACCGGCTTTGATGCACCATCATGCACATATCTTTATATCGATAAAGTTATGCATGACCACACGCTGTTTCAGGCTATTTGCCGTGTAAACCGTTTGGATGGGGCGAATAAGGAGTTTGGTTACATAGTAGACTATAAGGAGCTGTTCGGAGAGCTTTCCGATGCAATTACTACATATACCTCTGGTGCGTTTGAAAAGTATAATGCCGAGGATGTTGCTGGGCTTATAAAGAACAGAAATGATGAGGCAAGAAGACATTTCTTTGAGGTTGTTGATGAACTGGAGGAACTGTGTGAGGGTGTTGGAGAACCACATACAGCCCTGGAATATCAGCACTATTTTTGCGGTGTGAGCGGTGATATGGTAAATACAGAGCTGCTTGCCCGAAGCCGTGAAAAGTTATATACACTGTCTAATAAGCTGGCACGTGCATATATTGCATTCAAACCGACAATGAAGGATTTCGAATACTCTGTTGCCGAGCAGAAAAAGATAGAAGAAAGAGTTAGCTTTTTTATTAACCTGCATAGTGAAATTGGAAGATATAGCGGCGATTTCATTGATTTGAAGCAGTATGAGCCTGATATGAGGTATTTGGTTGATTCCTGTATTGATGCGGCTAATTCGGAAAAAATTGCAGTGCTTGAAGATTTCACTTTACTTGATTTCATTATAAACAAATCAGATACACTCAGAGACAGTGCAAAGGTTGACAAACAAAGTGCGGCGGAAGCTATTGAAAATAATATAAGGAAACAGGTGGTTGATAAAACGGTTGTTAACCCCGCATACTATAATAAAATGTCGGAAATATTAGAGCAATTGATTTTAGACAGAAAAAAACAGGTGCTTTCTTATAAAGAATTAATTGATAAGTATATTGAGCTTGCAAAAAATGTCACTGACCCTGAAAATAACAAAAATTACCCTGAGTCGGTGAGAAACGATGCGGCAATGAGGGCATTTTATGATAACTGCGGTGAAAATGAAGAGCTTGCAATTGCTTTACATAATGCCGTTATTTCATCAAAGCTTGATGGTTTCAGAGACAACCACGCAAAGCAAAATAAGATTAAAAACGCAATTTACGACATACTAAAGGATGAAGCAGAGGTCGAGAGAATTTATAGATTAATTGTTGAACAAGAGGAATATTGATGCATACCGAAATAAATGGAATAACTATTGAAGTTGTTAAAAAAAACATAAAAAATATGCACCTGTATGTAAGACCGCCCGACGGCAGGGTACAGGTGTCAGCTCCAAAGCATTTGACTGATGAAGCTGTTTTGATGTTTGTGCGTTCAAAAATTGGGTGGATAAAAAAACAACAGCTAAAATTTGAAAACCAACCCCGCCAAAGTCAAAGACAGTATGTTTCAGGTGAATCATTTTATGTTCTTGGTAAGCAGTATTACTTACAGGTGGAATATAGTTATAAGTGTAATTCTCTTGTTTTATCGGGAGAAAAGGCAATTCTTACTGTCAGAAAAGAAAGTACTCCTAAACAGCGTGAGGCGTATGTTCGTGAATGGTATCGTGAAATTCTGAAAGCAGAGATAGAAAAGTATTTACCTGAGTGGGAGAAAAAAACAGGACTTTATTGTAATGAGTGGCAAACAAAATATATGGTAACCAGGTGGGGTACTTGTAATGCCAATACCGGAAAGCTATGGTTTAACCTTCAATTGGCAAAAAAAACTCGTGAATGTATTGAATATATCATATTGCATGAGCTTGCACACCTGAAGGTGAAAAATCATGGTGTGGAGTTTGTTGCAATTATGGATTATTATATGCCCTACTGGAGAGAAATAAAAAGAAAACTAAATGAACAGATTCTCGATTACTTTGAAACTGTTTAATGAGCTTATCAGTAAATAAAATTAATGAATATTTTATGATTCATAAATGAGGTGATATTGTTGCAATTTCTGTATTGTACAGAGTTACAAAGAATAAAGAATATTTAGACATTGCTTTAAATGCACAGGAATTTATTGAGGAAAATTTGTGTAATGGGTTAAAGCTTTATACAAGCTTCAGGAATGGAAAACATTCGGATAAGGGATTTCTAGATGATTATGCATTTTATATTGCTTCTTTGATTGAATTATATAATTCTACACTTGATAAAGAATTTCTTAAGAAGGCAGAATCTTTTTTGAATGAATCAATTAAGCAATTTTGGGATTTAGAAAACGGAGGGTTTTACCTCTGCAAAACAGAAAGTATGGAGCTTTTTATAAATCCAAAGGAAAACTACGACGGAGCAATGCCAAGTGGTAACTCAGTTATGACCTATAACTTAGTAAGACTATATCAACAGACAGAAAGGTATGGAGAAATTTTAAATAAACAGTTAGAATATATGCTGTCGCAGGTGCAGAATTATCCTGCGGGTCACAGTATGTTTTTGTTTGCGGCTATTTTAAATGAAAATCCACCAGAGCATATAACCGTAGTACTGAAAAATGAAGAGGATTTGATTGAACTGCCAGAAAACTTGCCGTTACTTGCAAATATATCAGTTGTAAATGATGGGGAAGAATATAAGTTGATAAATGATAAGACAACTTATTATGTTTGTAAAAATAATATCTGTGAGCCTCCAAAGAATTATATATAGA
>JAFQNU010000109.1 GCA_017420825.1 Clostridia bacterium | reverse complement strand
CAGACTGCCTTTCTTCCTATTATAATATACTATTTAAAAACTGACGTGTCCTTGGATGCTTTGGATTTGTGAAAATCTCCTCAGGAGTTCCTTCCTCTGCAATAGCACCGTCATACATGAATATTACTCTATCCGCAACTTCTCTTGCAAAACCCATCTCATGTGTAACAACAGCCATTGTCATACCTTCTCTTGCAAGCTCCTTCATAACATCCAAAACCTCTCCCACCATTTCAGGATCAAGCGCTGATGTTGGTTCATCAAAGAGCATAACCTCAGGATTCATACAAAGTGCACGCACAATTGCCACTCTCTGCTTTTGTCCGCCTGACAGCTGTGCAGGATACGCCTCTGCCCTGTCTCTTAATCCTACACGTTCAAGACTCTTTAAAGCCATTTCCTCAGCATCCGCCTGTTTCATTTTGAGAAGCTTAACAGGTGCAAGTGTTAAATTTTTCAGAACGGTCATATGCGGAAACAGATTAAACTGCTGGAATACCATTCCCATCTTCTGACGGTGAATATTGATATCAACCTTTGGGTCTGTTATATCTACACCCTCAAAAAATACCTTACCTGCACTTGCTGACTCGAGTAAGTTCAACGACCTCAAAAAAGTTGATTTACCCGAACCAGAAGGTCCAATAATTACAACAACCTCGCCTCTTTTTATCTCGGCATTAACATTTTCAAGTGCATGAATGGAATTATCCTTACCATAATATTTGCACAAATTCTCGGTTCTGATTATTACATTATCTCTCATCACTTCTGAGCCTCCTCTCAAGATGTCCCACAAGCCATGTGAAGAACATTACCATTATAAGATAAATTCCTGCAATAGCCAGAAGAGGCCAAAAGCTCTGATATGTAACACCTCTTATTATATTAGCACCTCTTGTTAAGTCGGTAACACCCACATATCCGGCAATCGCTGTCTCTTTTAAGAGTACAATAAATTCATTTGCCAATGCCGGCAGAATATTTTTAAAGGTCTGAGGCATTACAATATACCACATAGTCTGAATATAATTAAATCCAAGCGAACGGCCTGCCTCTGTCTGTCCGACATCAATGCTCATTATACCGCCTCTTATAATTTCAGCCACATATGCTCCCGAATTTACACCAAACGCAATAATTCCGCAAAGCATTTTATTATCCGAGCTTGCCATTATAATAAAGAAGATAATCAAAATCTGAACCATAGCAGGGGTTCCCCTGATAACTGTAAGATATATCTTACAAATTGCATTTCCTATACAAAGAAAAACTTTTCCTGCACCCTTACGCATTTCCTTATATTGCTTATCATATGTTGCTCTTACTGCTGCTATAACAACACCAAGAATAACACCGAGTATAAGCGCAAAAAAGGTAAGAATAAGAGTATTTTCAATACCTTCCACAAGATATTTCCATCTGTTATCCTCTATAAACGCTGTATGAAAATCTCTTGCAAGCTTTAAAATCCATTCAGGCATATAATCAAACCTCTCTTCACAAAAATTTAAAGGGCTGTGTCAATGATACAGCCCTTTAGGGTTCATACAATTATGAAATTACTCAGCAGGAATATATTTTCCGATAATCTCAGCAACTGTACCATCAGCAATAAGCTCACCCAAAGCCTTATCGAACTTTTCAAGAAGCTCTGTATTTTCCTTTGCTATTGCAGCTGCATAATCTTCTTTTGCATATTCTGTATCAAGAATTTTAAGTCCCTCGTTGTTAGCAACGAAAACCTTTGCAGGCTCATTATCAATAACAACACAATCAATCTTACCTGATGTCAAAGCCATTACGGCATCAGCACCCTTATTAAAACGTTCAACTGTTCCTAAACCAGCATCTTCAATATCGCCTGTGCAGTAGATATCACCTGTTGTTGCAAGCTGAACACCAATCTTATTGCTTGCACCTTCCGCAAACAAATCATCAACTGTCTTTATTGCAGAATCCTCTTTAACGATAACTGACTGAATACCTGTTGCATATGTCTGTGAGAAGTTAACCTGCTCAAGACGCTCATCAGTAACGGTCATACCTGCCATTGAGAAATCATACTTACCTGTCTGAACACCCGGAATTAATGAATCAAAATCAACATTTTCAATCTTCAATTCATAACCAAGCTTGTCTGCAATTGCCTTTGCGATATCAGCATCAATACCTACAACCTCATTGTTCTCCATATACTCATATGGTGGAAACTCTGCATTTGTTGCCATTGTTATAACCTTTGCATCGTCTTTTGCTGAATTACAACCTGCAAGCGCCATTGCAGCAACTGCTGTCAACGCTAAAACTTTTACTAATTTTTTCATTTCTTACCATTCCTTTCCGTGCTAAAGCACAAGCCATAAAATTTTATACATATATTTTAACGCATTTTTATATCTTTGTCAACAAAAACCGCAAAAATAATTTAATATTTATACATTTAAGTTAATAATTATTAATTTCAACAATATGAGGGTATAAAAAAGAGGTTTGGTGACAATAATACAGATATAAACCGCCGCACAGCGGTATTTACACCTCCTTATCAGCCCACAGATAAGGATAT
>JAFQNU010000108.1 GCA_017420825.1 Clostridia bacterium | reverse complement strand
GTCACAGGTTCGAGCCCTGTTACTCCCACCAAAATTTAATATGTGCTGGTGTAGCTCAATTGGCAGAGCAGCTGATTTGTAATCAGCAGGTTGCGGGTTCGAGTCCCATCACCAGCTCCAGGGAGAGTTCCCGAGTGGCCAAAGGGGGCAGACTGTAAATCTGTTGCGTCTCGCTTCGATGGTTCGAATCCATCCTCTCCCACCACAAAAAAGCATCGATTTTATCGATGCTTTTTTCAATGAAATGTAACATTATGTTTTCACCGCCAGAAAATTGACACAAATATTCCTGCAAGAACTATGCCCGCACACATAAGCTTATATAGAATATGCTTTTCTTTAAACACAAAATAGCCTGTCAGCACTGTGACTATTACAGACGATTGTTTTATTATTGTCATTAGCGTAACCTCGCTGTCAGGGCTTGCATTTGCCTCAAAAAGCAATCTGTCACCCACTATAAGCGATATGCTCATCAAAGGAATCCAGTAGTTTGTTCTAAGACATTTTACTGATATTTTTTCTCTTCGCACAAACAATATTGCTCCGTAAATCACAGTTGAGAAAAGCATGAACCAGAATTGTAGCTGTGATGATGTCATAAACTGCATAAGAACCTTATCCATTGTTCCCGACACGGCATTAAAAAAGCAATTTAAAAGTGCCGCAACTAAAACAAAAGCTGTAACTCCCTTTGTTTCTGAGCTTTTCTTACGATTTGCAAGCATAAGACCAACAATGACCAACACAACACCTATCGCCTTTGGCAGTGTAAAGCTTTCACCAAGAGCTAAAACTCCGAGCATTGTAGAGAACACCATTCTTGACAAGTCCATTATTCCATACAGGCTCACCGACATACTTTTTAATGCAGTAAATGCAAATATCCAGGCGATACACACAACTGCCGACTTTATAAATATGTAGAATACATATACAGGTGCAATTGCAAAAGCATCAGATGAAAACGGTGTTATAAGAATAAACCCTATCAATGAATAGAAAAATAAAATCTCGCTTGAGCTGCTCTTCTTCAAAGCGGCTTTTTTCATGCCCTCACGTGAACCCTTTAATAAACTGTATATCAATATAAAAACTATCCAAAGCTTTTCCATACATACTCCTCACTTAATTTTCAACCTTTGTATTGTACTACCAAAAAAGGAGCAATTGCTCCTTTTTTATTCATACTCTACAACATCTGCCCACGAAAGGAGAAATTCTCTTTCTTCAGGCTTTCCTTTAACCGACTGTGATGCTGCAACTATCGGCATCCATTTTTGCACATACTGTCTTGCGGTATCACTCTTTTTACAGAATATGTCAAGATATTTTTTTGCTATCATCTCGTCGCCCTTTAAACAGAACAGCAAATAAGTTCTTGCAACGTCTGCCGACGCATTACCCTGAGTTGCGTGCGCCCAGTCAAGAACATAAGGTGTTCCGTCTGGTGATATTATAATATTTGCAGGGTTGAAATCACCATGGCAAACCTTATTATGCTTAGGCATTGACTCTAGTCTTGTATTTAACTCATATTTTGTTGTTGCGTCAAGGTCTGCCTCAGAAATCTTTCTGTGCATTTTATCCTTCAATTTATTCAAAAGCGGTGCTTTTCTGTTGTGTATATCAAGCTGTAAATCAACAAATTTATCAAGATACTCATCATATTTATCGGGATTTTCCTCCATAAGCTGTGCCATGGTTTTTCCCTCTATAAAATCAGAAACAATCGCCCATTTTCCGTCAATGGTGAGAACCTCTCTGATTTTTGGCATATTTATACCTGTTTCCTCAATTCTTGCCTGATTGAGTGCTTCGTTCAAAACATCTGCCTTTGAGTAACTGCTGTCAAAAACCTTGACAACTGCATCGCCTGTTTTATATATTGTTTTATTCTCACGAACAGCAATAGTTTTATCAAACTTCATAACTATACTTCCTTTCTGTTAATCAGATTTTTGTATGCTTGCCATAGTATGCATTCAAGTACATTCCCTTGATTTCACTCATAAGCGGATATCTTGGATTTGCACCTGTACACTGGTCATCAAATGCCTGCTCTGTCATCTCATCAAGTCTGTCTGTAAACGCTTTTTCGTCAATTCCGTAGTCCTTGATTGTTTCCTTAATTCCTACAAGCTTTTTAAGCTTATCTATTTCCTTTATAAGATTTTCAACCTTTTCCTCGTTTGTCTTTCCGCCAAAGCCGAGATAATCTGCAATTTCCGCATAACGCTCTGCAGTGTGGGGGTGGTCGTATTGTGAGAAGGTACCCATTTTTACAGGTGCTTCAACTGCATTAAATCTTATTACCTCATTTATGAGCAATGCATTTGCAACTCCGTGTGGTAAGTGGTGGAATGCGCCAAGCTTATGCGCCATTGAGTGACAAACTCCCAAAAACGCATTCGCAAATGCCATACCTGCAATTGTTGCGGCATTAGCCATCTTTTCTCTTGCAAGTACATCTGTCTGACCATTCTCATAGGCTCTTGGCAAAAATTCAAATATTATCTTTAGCGCACGCAATGCGAGTCCGTCTGTGTAGTCTGTTGCAAGCATTGACGCATATGCCTCTACTGCGTGAGTAAGAGCATCAATTCCTGATGCGGCAGTCAGACCCTTTGGAGCGCTCATATGCAAGTCTGCATCTATAATTGCCATGTTAGGCATTAACTCATAATCAGCAAGCGGATATTTAACGCCTGTTTTCTCATCGGTGATAACAGCAAAAGGTGTTACCTCCGAGCCTGTTCCTGCTGATGTCGGAACAGCAATAAAGTATGCCTTCTCTCCCATTTTCGGGAATGTGTATATTCTCTTTCTGATATCAACAAAGCGCATTGCCATATCCATGAAATCTGCTTCGGGATGCTCATAGAGTACCCACATAATTTTTGCAGCATCCATGGCACTTCCGCCGCCGATTGAGATTATACAATCAGGCTCAAAGCTCTTCATGAGCTCTGCTCCTGCCTTTGCACATGCTAATGTCGGGTCAGGCTCAACGTCAAAGAAGGTTGTGTGTGTAATACCCATTTCGTCAAGCTTATTCGTGATTGCCTTTGTGTATCCGTTTGCATAAAGGAAGTTATCTGTTACGATAAATGCTTTTTTCTTACCCATTACGTTTTTAAGCTCGTCAAGCGCAACACTCAGACAGCCTTTTTTCATATATACCTTTTCAGGTGCTCTGAACCAAAGCATATTTTCTCTCCTCTCGGCAACTGTTTTAATATTTAAAAGATGCTTAACTCCAACGTTTTCAGAAACTGAATTTCCTCCCCATGAGCCACATCCAAGAGTAAGTGACGGAGCAAGTGCAAAGTTATACAAATCCCCGATACCTCCATGTGATGACGGAGTATTTATTACAATTCGGCAAGCCTTCATTCTTGCACTGAATTTATTTAGCTTCTCCTGCTCTGTAACAGTATTAATATAAAGTGATGCAGTATGACCAAATCCACCGTCAGCAACTAGCCTATCTGCCTTATCAACCGCCTCATCAAAGCTCTTTGATTTGTACATTGCCAAAACAGGTGAAAGCTTTTCATGAGCAAACTCCTCACTGATATCAACGCTTGTTACCTCACCAATTAATATTTTTGTGCTTTCAGGAACATCAACACCTGCAAGCTTCGCTATTGTGTATGGCTTTTGTCCTACAATCTTTGCATTTAATGAGCCGTTTATAATAATGGTTTTTCTTACCTTGTCAATTTCGTCCTTCTTAAGGAAATAACAGCCTCTGTCTGCAAACTCCTTTTTTACCTTATTATATATGCTCTCATCAACTATGACAGACTGCTCTGACGCACAAATCATACCATTATCAAATGTCTTTGAGTGAATGATTGAGTTTACTGCAAGCAAAATATCTGCACTCTCATCAATAATTGCAGGGGTGTTACCTGCTCCAACACCCAAAGCCGGCTTTCCGCTTGAGTATGCCGCCTTAACCATTCCGGGACCGCCTGTTGCCAGAATTGTATCCGATTCCTTCATTACCATATTTGTAAGCTCAAGGCTCGGAACATCAATCCAGCCGATAATCCCTTCGGGTGCACCTGCCTTAACTGCAGCCTCAAGCACAATTCTTGATGCTTCAATAGTACAGTTCTTTGCTCTCGGGTGAGGGCTGATAATTATACCATTTCTTGTCTTCAGAGCAATAAGTGTTTTAAATATTGCTGTTGATGTAGGGTTTGTTGTCGGGATAACAGCCGCAATAACTCCGATAGGCTCTGCAATTTTTTGTATTCCGTATGCCTTATCCTCCTCAATCACACCGCAGGTTTTTGTGTTCTTATATGCATTATATATATACTCTGATGCATAGTGATTTTTGATAACCTTATCCTCAACTATACCCATTCCTGTTTCTTCAACTGCCATTTTTGCAAGCGAAATTCTTGCCTGATTTGCAGCAATTGCTGCCGCCTTAAAGATTTCATCAACCTTTTCCTGTGAAAATGTTGCAAACTCTTCCTGTGCTTTTCTTATTCTTTTTAATGCTGTACCAAGTGTTTCAACACTGTCTACAATTTCATAATTTTTCATTGCTATTTCTCCTTACATAATGAGATTTTCAACTTTGTTAATATTTTAACAAATTATTTTTTATTTTTCAATACCTAATATACAATCACGACATAATTTTTATCTTATGAACAAAAAATATGACACATAAGTTCGGTCTTTTAGTATTTTTACCGTATTATATGTCATATTAATCCTGTTAAAGAGTAGTGGTAAGATATACATCCTTATATATATGGCTGAAGCTGTCATGAGATACCTTGGCTTTTTTATAATCATCGAAAAATCCGAAAACGGTCGGACCGCTTCCGCTCATCAATGCACCATTTGCCCCATTTAAAATCATTTTTTCCTTTATTCCCCTGATTACAGGGTGTTTTTCTGCTGTTACTCCCTCAAGCACATTTGATAAATTTGCACACATTTTATAATAATCTTCATTTTTCAGTGCATCTATCATTGCCGCCGTATCGGGCGATGCAGGCTTTGGAATATTGTCAAATTCCGAATACACCCATGGGGTTGAAACTGCAATAGGCGGTGTTACCATGAGAATACAATATTTTGATTTATGCTCAATCGGAGTCAATATATCTCCCACTCCGCATCCAAGCTGTGTACCTCCGCTCATACAATACGGAACATCTGCACCGAGTGCTGCCCCGATTTTTAAAAGTTCTTCAAAGGAAAACGGCTGATTATATAACCGATTAAGAGACAACAGGGTTGCTCCTGCATTTCCGCTTCCCCCTGCAAGTCCTGCTGAAACAGGTATATTTTTATGAATTAATATTTTTGCTCCCTTTTCTCTCCCCCATGCCTTAAAAAATGCATCAGCCGCCTTGTATGCAATATTTTTCTCATTTGTGGGCAGAAATTTTTTATTGGTTGTTATTTTTATGCCATGGCTTTGTTTATCAACAATGATAAGGTCAAAAAGATTAACCGTCTGCATAATTGTTTCAAGGGTATGATATCCGTCCTCACGCACCCCTGTAATATCAAGCGTCAGATTTATCTTCGCATAAGAGTGAGCCATTGCTCGTTTTCCTGTTACTATTATTTCCTGCATAATCGTCTACCCCTTTAGTTAATCCAAATTTTCATGTGACTTTTCAATAGTTCTTAATATAATTTCATCTGTAACTCCGTTTGTATCCTCAATTTTTGAAAGATACAGGAGATATTCTATATTTCCTTCAGGCCCTTTTATTGGTGAAAAAGAAAGTGCCACAGGACAAAATCCCGATTTCATTGCGTAAGAGATAACATCTGTACACACCTTTTTGTGCACTCTCTTATCCTTTACAACACCTTTTTTCCCTATATTCTCCCTGCCTGCTTCAAATTGAGGCTTAATAAGGCACACAAGCTCACCGCTATCGGTGAGTAAATCATAAACAACAGGTAAAACAAGCTTTAACGATATGAACGACACATCAATTGATGCAAAATCAGCTTTGTGTCCTAATTTTTCACAGGTGAGTGTGCGGATATTTGTTTTTTCCATATTAACAACCCTGCTGTCTTGTTTAAGCTTGTCTGCAAGCTGGTCAGAACCCACGTCAATGCTGAACACCCTTTTTGCTCCGTTTTGTAGCATACAATCGGTAAATCCGCCTGTTGATGCACCTATATCAATACAAATTCTGTCTGTTAACACAATCGAAAATTCATTTATCGCCTTTTCAAGCTTCAAACCGCCCCGACTGACATATTTTAAAACCTCGCCCCTTATCTCGCATTTGTCATCATCAGGATTTACCGTCATTGAAGGCTTTGCGCACTGCTTATCATTTACAAATACCTGTCCGTCCTTTATAAGCGACTTTGCACGTTCACGGCTCTCACAGATACCGCTCTCACACATATATACATCAAGTCTCATCCGCTAACTCCTTAATTTTCTGTGCTACACTCTGTGCATCAAGCCCATAATGCTTGTCTATCTGTGAAACTGTTCCATGAATAACAGGTGTTGACGGAAATGCAATAGTATGAATTTGTATATCCCTTGCACTTGCCGCAGAGCTAATTATCATACCCAATCCTCCGCTTATGCTGTGGTCGTCAAGCACAACTGTAAGCTCTGCACCCTCAAGCTCGTCCCACAACTCATCAGGCACAGGATATATTGTTGGCAATACAACAATTTTTATGTTCTCCATAAGCTCTGCAACAGATATAGCTGTGTGAGCCATTCTGCCATGTGTTATAATAACCTTCCTGCCCTCTGGATTTATTACCTTTATTTTATTCAACTCAAAACCTTCACTCTCTGTTGCCTGAGTTGAACCTCTCGGATATCGTATTGCAATCGGTCCGTCATGCTCATTTATCGCATATTCAAGCATTTGTTCAAGCTCCTCATAGCATGAGGGTGATAGAATTGTCATGTATGGCATATCAGAAAGAAATGCTATATCGTATAGTCCATGGTGTGTTTCACCATCCGCTCCTACAACGCCTGCTCTGTCAACCAAAAACACAACATGTAGATTTTGCAGGCAAACATCATGTAATATCTGGTCATAGGAACGCTGTAAAAATGACGAATATACCGCAAATACAGGAGTTATTCCCGAAATTGCAAGTCCTGCACAAAACGTTACTGCATGCTGTTCAGCTATTCCCACATCAAAAAATCTGTCAGAATATTTATGCGAAAATGTTCCAAGTCCTACTCCAAGCGGCATAGCGGCAGATATTGCAACAAAGTCATGATTTTTTTGTGCAAGCTTTATGAGTGTTTCACCTGCACACTGTGAATAGTCTGAATATTTTAGTTCCGTTTTGGAAGAACCCCCCTGTGGTGAAATTCCATGAAAAATATGCGGATTTTTTTCTGCCGGCTCGTATCCCTTTCCCTTTTTCGTTTTTACATGGATAAGAACAGGCTCATTCATTGACTTCGCAATATTTAACACATTAACTAATCCGAAAAGGTTGTGTCCGTCAACAGGGCCGAGATATTCCACACCCAAATCCCCGAAAAATGTTGATGGCAGAACTCTTGATTTAATTAAATCCTTCATTCCTCTTATTCTTGCCTGAAGAAATCCGCCCATTAAAGGAATGTGACTCAAAAAACTGCTTATATGTGCTTTTGAGCGGTGATATGTCTTTGTGTGTCTTAATCGTCTCAGATATTTTGATAAAGCTCCCACATTTTGAGAAATAGACATTTCATTATCGTTAAGTATTAAAATAAGCGGTGTTTTATTATGTCCGACGTCATTAATCGCTTCATATATCATACCGCCTGTCATAGCTCCGTCACCAAAAACAGCCGCAACAAAACTGTCCTCACCCTTTAAGTCTCTTGCCCTTGCAATACCTAAAGCGGCAGACACAGATGTCGAAGAATGTCCTGTATTAAAACAATCGTATATACTTTCACTTGTTTTGGGGAAGCCACTCAAGCCCTTGTAGGTACGAAGCGTATCAAAGGCGTCACGTCTGCCTGTTAAAATTTTGTGTACATAGGTCTGGTGCCCTACATCCCACACAACCTTATCCCTCGGCATATCAAATACAAGGTGCAGTGCAACGGTAAGCTCAACCACTCCAAGATTGGAGGCAAGATGGCCTCCGTTTTTTGTAACCTTATCAACAAGAAAGCTTCTTATTTCTTTGCAAAGCTCGCTAAGCTCCTTTTTATCAAGCGTTTTTAAATCCGACGGCTGATTTATTCTTTCTAAAATATCATACATTTTCTTATCTCTCTTTACATAAAATATGCGTATATTTTGTCGATTACATAATATCATAAATTGGTGAATGTGTCAAGATATCATGAAAGGGTGTAAAATTACAAAAAATTATTTACAACTTTATCCAACTATGATATAATTACATATTATTTGATTTTCTTTAAGGAGAAGCTTATGCGACAGAAAAAGCTTATTAATTTTGATATATTTTTATTTTTACTTGTACTTGCGGCGTCTCTTTACGGTATTGTCGCAATTTACAGTGCCACACGTTCCTTCGGGACTAATTCAAACGTGATAATACAGCTTGCCTCCATGCTGATGGGTACAGGCGCAATGCTCGCTATAACCTTTTTTGACTATGAACAGCTTGAAGTGTTTTTAAAGCCTGTTGCAGGCGCTTGCATTTTTTTACTTATTCTTGTTCTTATAATAGGAAAATCAGGGAACTGGGGCGCACAGAGCTGGATACGAATAGGACCGATAGGTATTCAACCATCTGAAATAGCGAAAATCGGATTTATTCTGACCTTTGGTTATCATTTGAGCAAGGTAAATGTCAATGAGCCTAAAAACATATTCTTCCTGATACTTCATTTGGTTGTGCCGATAGCCCTTATAATGCTTCAGCCCGATGCAGGAAGTGCAATGGTTTTTGTATTTATATTTATGCTTATGATTTTTGCCGCAGGTATTTCCTTTAAGTATATAATACCTGCTATAACCTTAGGACTTGTATCACTTCCACTCATATACCAATTCCTGTTATCCGACTATCAGAAGCACAGAATACTTGTATTTTTAAATCCTGAGCTTGATAAGCTCGGAAGCGGATATAATGTTATACAATCAAAAATCTCGGTTGGTTCAGGCGGTTTTTTTGGCAAAGGATATCTTATGGGAACTCAAAATCAACTCGGATTTCTGCCTACAAAGCATACAGATTTTATATTCAGTGTAATATCTGAGGAGCTTGGTTTTATAGGAGCAGGACTTGTGATAATTCTTCTCTTTGCGATAATATTCAGATGTCTCAAAACAGCCGGAAATGCTCAGACAAGCTTCGGCAAATATATCTGCACAGGCGTTTCGGCAATGCTTATTTTCCACACTGTTGAAAATATAGGAATGTGTATGGGTATGTTACCTGTAACCGGTATTCCGCTCCCATTTTTCAGCTATGGCGGAACATCTCTTATAACAAACTTTATCGCAATCGGGCTGGTTATGAGTGTTTCAATACACAGTATAAAACGAAAATTCTAAGAAAAAGGTGCTGTTGCAACAGCACCTTAAATGTGTCTTACTATTCCTATTGCTATTCCGAGTAATGCACCGACAAAAACCTCTTTTGGAGTATGTCCTAAAAGCTCCTTTAATTTTTTCTCGGTATCGGAATATGTAGCCTTACCCCAATCCTCAACAATCTTGTTGAGGATTTTTGCTTGCTGACCTGCCGCACGTCTTACACCCGCCGCATCATACATTACAACAAGTGCAAAAACTACAGTAATCGCAAATAAAGTGCTTGAATATCCTTCTGTAATACAAACAGCTGTTGCAAGTGCGGTAACAAGCGACGAGTGTGAGCTTGGCATACCGCCCGAACCGACAAATCTTCCAAAATCAAGCTTTCTGTCCTCGATTAAAACAAGAATAACCTTTATAAGCTGTGCAACAAACCAACCTATTATAGCTGTTGCAAGCGGTGAATAAACCCAAAAATAAATAAAATCGTTCATTATAATTTCCTTCCAATTAAATAGTTTGCAAGCTCTTTTAACGTTTTTGCATCAGAGCCAAATATATCAAGTGCCGATATTGCTTTTTTCGTGTACTCCTCAACTGCTGCTTTTGCCTTGTCCAAACCATATAGCGAAACAAAGGTTGACTTTTGATTTTCAAAATCACTGCCTGTCGGCTTTCCAAGCTCTTTTACATCTCCGATAACGTCTAAGATATCGTCCTGAATTTGAAATGCTATTCCGAGATTTAAGCAATACTCATCAACTGCTCTTATTTCCCCTTCGTCTGCGCCCGACATAACTGCACCTATAACTCCTGATGAGCGTATTATAGCGCCTGTTTTTAATGCCTGTAAATTCAACAGCTCATCAAGACCAATAGTCTTATTCTCCGACTCCATATCTATGACCTGACCGCCAATCATTCCCTCTGTGCCTGACGATACCGACAAAATATTTATAGCTCTTAATGCTCTTTTTGCATCCATGTAATTGTGTGCAGACACCGTTTCAAATGCCTTATTTAACAGTGCATCACCTGCAAGAATTGCCATTGCCTCACCAAAAACCTTATGATTTGTTGGCTTACCTCTGCGCATATCATCATTGTCCATTGCAGGCAAATCGTCGTGAATAAGTGAATATGTGTGTATCATCTCCATGGCACAGGCAAAGGGCAATACCTCACTTTGCTCACCGCCGAGCATATCAGACACCAACAGCATCAAAACAGGCCTTAATCTTTTTCCGCCCGCAAATAATGAATAGCTCACAGCCTCGTATATTCTGGCATGAGGCACATCAAAGTCTGGTATATATTTTTTTAATTCTTTGCTTATTATATCAATTTTCTCTTGCAATAATTCTCTCATCAGGAATTTCTCCTTTTTAATATTCCATATCGGCTTTTTTAACCTCTCCGTCCTCATCAACAAGGAGAATAGAAACCTTCTTTTCTGCCGTATCAAGCATTTTCTGACAGCTCTTTGACAGCTTCATACCGCTTTCAAAAAGCTTTATTGACTCATCAAGGCTGACATCTCCGCTCTCTAATTTTTCAACTATTTCCTCAAGCTCCTTTAGTGATTGTTCAAATCCCTTTGCCATAATTTATCCCTCTTTCAAAACGGAACACCTGCGTGAACCGTCGGTTAATTTTAATTCAAAATTTTTCTTTTTATCAAGCTCTGTAACCGACTTTATTACTACCCCTTCGTCATCAACGGGCAGGGCAAATCCCCTTTGCATAACCTTTAACGGTGAAATTGCATCAAGTCTTACAATATGCTTTATAAGCTTTTCCCTGCCGTCCTTAATATTCATATTAACTGCATTTTCAAGCCGTTTTACCATAAAATCAAGCCGCATATAATTGTTTTCTATAACATCACGGGGCGATAATACCTTTAGTGCATTAAGGTGTAATCTTTTGTTTTTGATATTATTTTGAATTATTGATATCATTGTATATTTTAAATCTTCTATATGCCCCAAAAGCTCTGCCTGTGACGGAACTGCAAGCTCCGCACCTGCAGATGGTGTTGGTGCACGCATATCTGCAACAAAATCTGCAATTGTGTAATCGACCTCATGTCCGACAGCAGAAATTATGGGGATTTCGGAATTATAAATGGCATACGCCACCATTTCCTCATTAAATGCCCATAAATCCTCAATCGAGCCTCCGCCTCTGCCGACAATCATGACATCACAGCCCATTGTCATATTAAAATAAGCAATTCCTGCACATACACTCTCTGCCGCACCTGCACCCTGTACCTGTGCAGGATAGAGTATGATTTCAGCATACGGATACCGCCTTGTTATAACATTTATAATATCCTTTATTGCGGCACCTGTCGAGGCAGTAACAACTCCGACTCTCTCAGGGAATTTCGGTAACGGCTTTTTATGTTCTGCGGAAAACAGGCCCTCTGCTTCAAGCTTTTTTTTCAATTTCTCGTATGCAATATATAGCTCTCCCACACCGTCAGGTATCATTTCATCTATATATAATTGATAAACACCGCCTGCCTCATACACTGAAACCCTGCCGTGAGCCAAAACCTTCATGCCGTCAGATGGGGTAAATTTTAATGAAGAAGTATTTGCTTTAAACATAACCGCCTTCAAGACTCCACCCTCATCCTTCAGGGTGAGATATATATGTCCCGAATAATGCTTTTTGAAGTTTGAAATTTCACCCTTTATCCATATATCCGAATACACAGGATTTGCCTCAAAGGTACGTTTCACAAAATTATTGAGCTGTGACACTGTGGCAATTATTTTCTCCATTAGTCCCTGCCCCCTTATTCGCCATGTGTGCAAGTATTGCAATACCAACGGCATTGTCGGTTGAATATTCAACCGAGGCAAAATGCTTTTTTGCACACAGGTTAAGATTTTCCTTTATGATACTGTTAGACGCAACACCGCCTACAATTAAAACATTTTCTATTTCATATTTTTTTATACAATGATTTAATGTCCGCTCAAGAGCTTTAGCAACTGATACGAAAAGGCTTTTTGCAAGACTCTCATCATTTTCCTTTCCTATAAGAGAGATAGCCTTTGTCTCTATACCCGAAAAATTTATATACGCTCCGTCTGTGTTAACAGGTAATGAAATTACATCACAAGCCTTTTTTGCAATTTGTTCAAGCTCCTTTCCGCAAGGAAATTGCAATCCCATTTTAACACCCACTCTGTCAATAAGCTGACCTGCGCTTATGTCCCTTGAACCGCCGATAATTTCACAGTCAAAGTTATACCCATTATATCGACACAACAATATTTCACAGGTTCCTCCCGACAAATGCACACTTATAAACTTTTTGCTTAATAACTCAAATTCATGACATGAATATATCCCTGCCATGATGTGACCGTCCTGATGCGAAAAGCGGTATAGCGGAACGCCAAGCGAATCGGCACAAACCCTTGCATAACCCTCACCTGCCAAAAATACAGGCATATACGAACCCTCAACACTTCTTGGTCTTGTGCTGACTCCCACTGCCAAAACTTCCTTTTTATCTATCTTCTCCGCAAGCTCTGAAAACAATTCAGGCAATTCCTTTAAATGCTGAAAGACTGCGTCACTCTGACGCAGTCCGCGTTCTCCCTGTCCAACAGTTAATATACGTCTTATATTTAATTGAGTTCCCTCATCATAAGCCGCAGTTGAAGTGGTGTAATTGCTTGTATCAAATCCAAGACAAATCATAGGCTTTTAACAAATCCTCCCAAAACTCCATTAACAAATGCAGAATTATCGGGGTCATCAAATGCTTTCTCAATCTCAACCGCCTCGTTAATTGCAACCTTGTGAGGAACGTCCTCAACATATTTAATCTCAAATATTGCAAGCTTTAAAACAGCAAGCGCAACCCTTGAAATTCTCTCAATTTTCCAGCCCTTGCCGATATGAGCCTTTATATTCTCACATATTTCATCATTTTTCTCAAGTACACCAAGAACAACAGTCTTAATATAGTTTATGTTAGCCTTACTCTCAGGCTTTTCCTCAAGCATTGTGTCAATCAAAAACTGTGGTTCCTCATCATTAACCTGTAACTGAAAAATGAGCTTAAAAGCTTCAATTCTTGCTTCACTTCTCGTTTGTCTTTTTCCCATAACACTAGAGCCTCTCTGCCAATAATTTGTTTTATCGGTTATATTATACAATACTTTTTAACAAAACGCAAGTAGTTTATAAATAAAATTTGTACACACCCGGATAATTGTTGCATCTCATACCATTATATGTTATAATATGTGAAGGAATAAATTTCGGAGGTATTACCATGAAGAATGTACTCATAACAGGTGGAACACGAGGTATTGGCGCCAGCTGTGTGCGCTTATTTACAAAAAAAGGGTACAGGACTTTTATAATATATCAGAAAAATGATGAGCTTGCGGACAAGCTATGTAAGGAAACAGGGTGTATTGCATACCGTGCCGATATATGCGATAAGGATAAGCTTTCTGATGTTGTTAACAGTATATGTACAAAACATGGAGGTATAGACGTTTTAATTAATAATGCAGGAATTGCGGAGCAAATGCTTTTTATTGATATAACTCCCGAACAATGGAAAAAAATGCTTGATGTAAATCTTACAGGAATATACAATGTTACGCAGGAGGCTACAAAGCATATGTTAACCAAAGGCGGTTCTATTATAAATATTTCTTCAATCTGGGGCGAGCATGGTGCGTCATGCGAGGTGCATTATTCAGCAGCAAAAGCAGGCATAATAGGATTTACAAAGGCACTTGCAAAGGAGCTTGGTTTAATGGGTATTCGTGTTAACTGTATTGCACCCGGAATAATAGAAACAGATATGAATTCACATCTTACAGATGAGGATATAGCGGACATATGCTCACAAATCCCCATATCAAGAGTCGGTACTCCCGACGAATGTGCCGAGCTTGCATATTTTCTTGCCTCAGACAATTCGAGCTATATAACAGGTCAGACAATAGGTATCAACGGCGGTTGGGAAATGTGAAATTTATAAAAACTCATTCATTTTGTTTATATTCTCTTCCTCTGCTCCAATCAGGCTGTATGCGAGCTGTCTTGATGCCGGAGTTGCATCTGTGCAGGAATTAATGTGTCCTGCAATATCATAAATTCCCTCAACGCTACCGTTTATAAGGATTTTTGAGAGTCTGTGTGCTGAAAGCCTACCCCCTCCCACAACATAAAGAGTAAAACCAAGCGTGGTTTTATCAAAAAAATCCTCTCTTTTTGGTTTGCACCCATATTGCTCAAGCATTCTTGTAGCCTTATTTGCATATTCTCTGTAACAGGACATTTGTTCAAAAAGACAGTCATATAATTTTTGATTCTCTGTTTTTTTTAACAGTCCCGATATTGCATTTATAGCTGTTATGCAATTTTTATGGATTTCATTCAACAAACGTACGTCAGAATTCATTTTTATCCCCCCGATTTAAGTATTTGCATACACATTAAATTTATTCAAAATCATTCTTTTGTTTTGTATGATAAAACATAAACATTTTATTATGTACCATGCATAATTGACAAATTGTAATAAATTTCCATATGATATTAAATTTACTATTGAATATTGTCAAAAAAAGTGTTATAATATTTAATGTAATTTTTACAAATCTAAATTTTAAAAAGATTGAAGGGATTTATGTGACAAATAAAGAAAGAAAAGTAGGCACAGTTTCAAGAGGTATCCGATGCCCAATTATCCGTAAGGGCGATGACCTTGCCGCTATCGTGACGAACAGTGTTTTAGAGGCGGCTGAGTGCGAGGGCTTTGAGCTCCGTGACAGAGATGTAATTTCCATTACTGAATCAATCGTAGCAAGAGCACAGGGTAACTATGCCTCTGTTAATGATATAGCGGCTGATGTTAAGGCTAAGCTTGGCGGCGAAACAGTCGGAGTAATATTCCCAATTCTCTCCCGTAACCGTTTTGCAATCTGCTTAAAGGGTATTGCAATGGCATCAAAAAAGATTGTTCTTATGCTTAGCTATCCTTCAGATGAGGTTGGTAACGAGCTGATTAGCATTGACCAGATAGATGCCGCCGGAATAAATCCGTATTCCGATGTTCTTTCCCTTGAACGTTATCGTGAACTATTTGGATATAATAAGCATGAATTTACAGGCGTTGATTACGTTGAATACTACGGCAATCTTATCCGCGAATGTGGAGCAGAGGTTGAAATAATTTTTGCTAATCAAGCAAAAGCAATTCTTAATTACACAGATTGTATTATCAACTGTGATATACACACAAGAGCACGTACAAAGCGTATTTTAAAGGAGGCAGGCGCAAAGGTTGTCTGCAGTCTTGATGACATATTAAATGCCTCAGTTTCAGGAAGCGGCTATAATGAAAAATACGGTTTACTTGGCTCAAACAAATCAACTGAAGATACAATTAAGCTATTCCCGAAAGAATGTCAGGACTTAGTTCTTGATATTCAGAAAAAAGTTCTTGACAGAACAGGTAAGCACGTTGAGGTTATGGTTTATGGCGACGGTGCATTTAAAGATCCTAAAGGAAAAATATGGGAGCTTGCTGACCCTGTTGTATCTCCTGCATTTACAGACGGTCTTATCGGCACACCAAACGAATTGAAGCTTAAATATCTTGCAGATAATGACTTTAAGGATTTGTCAGGCGAGGAATTAAAGAAGGCAATTTCGGAGAGCATTAAAGCAAAACAGGACAATCTTGTTGGTAACATGGCATCACAGGGAACTACCCCCCGTCAGCTTACCGACCTTATCGGCTCTTTGTGTGACCTCACAAGCGGCTCAGGCGATAAGGGTACACCTGTTGTTCTCGTCCAGGGATACTTTGATAATTATACTAACTGATATTAATTAAGAATGTTACTTCGGTAACATTCTTTTTTTTATAATAAAAGTCACAAAAATAATTTTTTCACATATAATATAAGAAAAAGTATTTTGGAGGCATACTTATGTTTGAGCTGTTAATGCATTTATTACAAGAGTTAATGTTTTTAACAGGATACATAGGAGGAAATTCTTTTCCGCAACAGCTGACACCCCAGGAAGAAAAGCTATATCTTGATAAATTTGCCAAAGGTGATATGAATGCAAGAAACATTCTTGTTGAGCATAATCTGAGACTTGTTGCCCACATAGCAAAAAAATACAGCAATGAAGCCAATAACGAGGATTTGATTTCGGTAGGAATAATTGGTCTTATAAAGGGTATTAATACATTTAACCCCGAAAAAAGCTCAAGATTATCGTCCTACGCCTCACGATGTATAGAAAATGAGGTTCTTATGGTTTTGCGCGGAGCAAAGAAACACAATAACGAAGTGTCGCTTGATGAACGTATCGGAACTGACAAGGAAGGAAATGCACTGACCTTTGCCGACATAATTCCTGCAGACACAATTGATATTGTTGAGGAGTTAACCGCTAAGGCAGATGCAAAAAAGCTATACAAGGTCATGGATAAGGTACTAAAAAAAAATGAATATGATATACTCGTGTGGAGATACGGACTCGGCAGAAAGAAACGTCTTACCCAACAAGAGGTTGCTGACATTCTTGGCATCTCACGTTCCTATGTGTCGAGAATAGAGAAAAAAGCAATAAAAAAGCTTGCTGAAGGCTTCAAAAACAGCTAAATAATATCTAAATACAGTAATTATGATTTATTCGAACACAATATATTGTGTCTAATATTACAATTTGATTACAAACACGAATAGATTAATACCCATTTCCTGCATTCCAGAATTTAAAATGTGATATTATCGTGTTTTTTGCAGTTTTATGTTTGTAATGTAATTGTAATATTAAAATTCAACCACAATATATTGTGTTTTTTATAATAAAAATACTTGACATCAATACAATTTTTTGGTATTATAATAAGGCACAGAAAATATGTAAGGAGGTAGGTTAAAGTGAAAATCATAAAAAGAAATGGTTCGGAAGTAGATTTTGATATAAATAAAATTATAAAAGCTGTGTCAAAGGCGAACCTTTCTGTACAGACAAAGGAATTAACCGATGCACAGATTGCAACAATCGCAGATTATGTTGAATTCCGTTTGTCAAAAGCAGGCAGAGCTTATTCTGTCGAAGAAATACAAGACATAGTAGAAAATCAGATAATGGCACAGGGTGCGTTTGAGGTTGCGAAAAGCTATGTAAAATACCGTTATACCAGATCTCTTGTTCGTAATTCAAATACAACGGATAATCAGATTTTGACACTTATAGAATGTAATAACGAAGAGGTTAAACAGGAAAATTCCAATAAAAATCCTACAATCAACAGCGTACAGCGTGATTATATGGCAGGTGAGGTTTCAAAGGACTTAACAAGAAGAATTTTATTGCCTGAGGAAATTGTACAAGCTCATGAGGACGGACTTATCCATTTTCATGACAGTGACTATTTTGCTCAGCATATGCACAATTGTGACCTTGTTAACCTTGAAGATATGCTCCAAAACGGAACTGTAATAAGCGGAACTTTAATTGAAAAGCCGCACAGCTTTTCAACAGCCTGCAACATTGCAACACAGATTATTGCACAGGTTGCGTCAAGCCAATACGGCGGACAAAGTATAAGCTTAACACATCTTGCACCGTTTGTTGATATTTCAAGAAAGAAAATCAGGAAATCACTTATTGAAGAGCTTGAATTAAGCGGAATAACATTAAGCGACGAGAAAATCGACGCAATAACCGAAAAAAGACTTTTAGAAGAAATTAAAAAGGGTGTTCAGACAATTCAGTATCAGGTTGTAACACTGCTTACAACTAACGGACAAGCTCCGTTTGTTACAGTATATATGTATTTAGGTGAAACTGACGACCCACAGGAAAAGGCTGACCTTGCTCTTATTATCGAAGAGATTTTGAAACAGAGAATACAGGGTGTTAAAAATGAGAGCGGAGTATGGATTACTCCTGCATTCCCCAAGCTCATCTATGTGCTTGAAGAGGACAATATACACGAGGATTCAAAGTATTATTATCTTACAGAGCTTTCTGCAAAATGTACTGCTAAAAGAATGGTGCCCGATTACATATCGGAAAAAATGATGTTGAAGCTCAAAATCGACAAAAACGGTAACGGAAACTGCTACACCTGTATGGGATGCCGTTCATTCCTTACCCCATATGTTGACCCCGAAACAAATAAGCCGAAGTATTACGGCAGATTTAATCAGGGTGTTGTTACAATTAACCTTGTTGATATTGCTCTTTCTTCTCAGAGAAATATGGAAAAATTCTGGAAGATATTTGACGAAAGACTTGAAATCTGTTACAAAGCACTCATGTGCCGTCACAACAGATTAAAGGGAACACTAAGCGATGCCGCCCCTATTTTATGGCAGCATGGTGCATTGGCAAGACTCAAAAAGGGCGAAACGATAGACAAGCTTTTATACGGCGGATATTCAACAATATCTTTAGGATATGCAGGTCTCTATGAGTGTACAAAGTATATGACAGGCAAATCTCACACCGACCCCGAAGCTACACCGTTTGCTCTTGATGTTATGAAATACTTAAATGCCGCAACAAAGAGGTGGAAGGAAAAGGAAAACATAGACTTCAGTATCTATGGCACTCCGCTTGAGAGCACAACCTACAAATTTGCAAAGTCACTGCAAAAGCGTTTTGGAATTGTTCCCGGTGTAACCGATAAGAACTATATTACAAACAGCTACCATATCCATGTTGAAGAGGAAATTGACGCATTTTCAAAGCTTGCCTTTGAGGCACAGTTCCAGGAGCTTTCTCCCGGCGGTGCTATCAGCTATGTCGAGGTTCCGAATATGCAGGATAACATCAAGGCAGTATTGAATGTAATGAAGTTTATTTATGATAATATTATGTACGCAGAGTTAAACACGAAATCAGACTTTTGTCAGTGCTGTGAATATGACGGAGAAATACAGATAGTTGCCGACGAGGACGGAAAGCTTATCTGGAAATGTCCTAAATGCGGAAACACTGACCAGAATAAGATGAATGTTGCAAGAAGAACGTGCGGATATATCGGAACACAGTTCTGGAATCAGGGCAGAACTCAAGAAATTCAGGACAGGGTCCTTCATCTGTAATGAAATACGGAGAAATAAAAACAAATGATATTGCAAACGGAGAGGGCGTAAGAACCTCTCTGTTTGTTTCAGGCTGTACACACCACTGCAAGGAATGCTTCAATCCTGATACATGGAGCTTTAACTTTGGTGAAGAGTTTACAGCAGAAACCGAGGATTATATTTTAAAAAGTCTTGCGCCGTATTGGATAGACGGATTAAGTCTTTTAGGCGGTGAGCCGTTTGAGCCGTCAAACCAAAAGGCTCTTTATCCGTTTTTGGTTAAAGTCAAAGAACAATACCCGAATAAAGATATATGGTGCTATTCAGGTTATACCTTTGAAGAGCTTATAGGTGAAAGTCGGGCAACCTGTGAAGTTACCATGGATATGCTTAAAATGATTGATGTGCTTGTTGACGGCGAGTTCAAAATTGATTTAAAGGATATTTCCTTAAAATTTCGTGGAAGCTCAAACCAAAGAATTATAGACGTAAAAAAATCACTTGAAGAAGGCAAAATAATACTTTATATGCAATAAAAATTCCGCAAGATTGTTATAATCTTGCGGATAAAATTTTATCAGTAAATTACAAAATCACCATTAAGCCTTTTAAAATCCTCAAAAAAAGTCGGATATGATTTATTTACCGCCTCTGCACCATGAATTGTTACCTTGCTTTTGCAGATTACAGATGCAATGGCGGCAGACATGACAATTCTGTGGTCACCAAATCCGTCACATTCTCCGCCATGTAATTCTCCTGTACCATTTATTTCAAGCCCGTCGGGAAGCTCCCGAATATCTGCACCAAGTGCATTTAATACGGTTGTTACAGCATTTAATCTGTCACTTTCCTTTATTCTTAGTCTCTCTGCATTGGTGATTAGAGTTTTTCCTTTTTTTGCACATGCACATACCGCCAAAATCGGTACAAGGTCGGGAATTTCCTTTGCGTCAATCACGTCATCATCAAGTATTTCAAGAATTTTCATATCACCCTGTGTACTCTGATAGTTCACTCCGTCAACACTAATATTTCCGCAAAGCTTATTCGCCACTATCCAGAACGCACTGTTTGACCAGTCACCCTCTACCTTAATTTCACCTGGTGAAATAAATTTTTGCGGTTCTATTCTGTAACCGTTTTCTGTTTCTTCTATATTAATTCCAAACAGCCCTAAAACCTCTATTGTTATATCTACATATGCCTTTGACTCAAGCGGTGATGTAAGTATTATTTTACTTGATTCACTGCACAATGGCAATGCAAGCATCAGTCCCGTAATATATTGAGAACTGACATTTCCTGCAATTTGGTATTCACCGCCGCAAAGTCTGTGCGTTACCTTGAACGGAAGTAAATCGTTTGAAATTTCAACGCCCTTTTTTCTCATTTCATTAATAAGCGGAGTAAAGGGACGTTCGGGGAGTCTGCCTTTGCCTATCATTTCAAAGCTGTCACAAAGTACCGCCGAAACAGGAAGTAAAAATCTTGCTGTTGAACCGCTCTCATTACAATCAAGAACAGGCGTAATTGTCTCCTTTATCGGTGTTATCAGGATATATCCGTCACTCTTCTGAACTTTTGCACCTAACTTTTCCATACAATCAAGAGTTGCTTCAATATCCTCAGAGGTAGTATTCAAGTATATTTTTGTAGGCTTATCAGAAAGCGCCGCCGCAATAATTATCCTGTGTGCAAAGGACTTTGATGCAACTGCACAAACCTTTCCCGATAATTTCTTCGGTGTTATTGTAATATCCATTATATCAATCCTTTAATCTTACTGTCTGTCCTGCCTTTACCTCAACGACAGGACTATCAGGAGTTCTTGAACAAATAATATACACATCTGTTGCTGTGGGATTATGTACAAGCGATTCGTCGGTTGAAAAATCGAGCGCCTCATATGCCTTAACATAATCATATATTTCAATATTTGTTGCATACCATATATCGTCACGATTTCCCATTTTTTCAGCAAACTTTTCTATTATTCCCCAATTATTATTTTCTACGTTACGGTCAAATTCAAAACTGTGTCCCCATAAATAGAACACCTGCGGAAATGTTGGCTTGCCTTCAAGGAAACTGTCGCACAAATTCATTAATTCTTTATCGGAATGATGACAGGTTGCCTCAAGTCTTAACCAGTCTGTCGGAATTTTAAAGGAATGGCTTGATATAACCGTTCTTGAATATACTATTCCGCAAGCCTTTAAGCAGTCAACAAGCTTATCATTATATGTACCAAACGGATATGCCATACCTCTTATTATCTTTCCTGTCAGCTTCTCGAGTGCTTTTCTGTCCTCAATTATTTCATTAACCATTATATTATTGGGCAGAAGATTGTCAAATTCATGTGTATAACCGTGAATTGCAAGCTCATGAGCTGAATTTTCAAATAATGCTTTAATCTCTTCCTTGCTCATTTTTCCGGTTTTTGCCTCAAAATCCACCTCTTCATTCATACTACCGCAGTTTACATTAAATGTACCCTTGATTGCATATCTGTCCAATATTTCAACGAGCCTTCTGTCCTGTCTTATTCCATCATCATAGCTCAATGTAAGCGCCTTTCTCTTTCCTTTCGGAAAAACCATATAAACTCCCATAATTCTCTTCCTTTCTTTTTTTATCTATTATATTAAACTTTGTTTTAAATGTCAAGAAAAATAAGGCAAAAGTTTAATAAAAAACATTGACACAGGCCACATTAAATAATATAATAAAAGGTAGTTTTAATATGATAATAAGAGGAGATACAAGATGGATTTATTAAAAAAATTAACAGAGGTTTTTGGGCCGTCAGGACGAGAGAAAAACATCTCTGAATTTATAAAATCAGAAGTCAGTGCATATGCTGATGAGGTAAGCACTGATGCACTCGGAAATCTTATAGTTAGAAAGAAAGGTACAAAAAGCAAGATAATGCTTGCCGCTCACATGGACGAAATAGGCATAGTTGCAACCTTTACCGATGAAAACGGATTTATACGTTTTTCTGCAGTCGGCGGACTTTATAATAAGGATTTATTGGGACGACGTGTCCGTTTTGAAAACGGAATTGTGGGAGTTATAGGCTCAGAGGAGGATAACAAGGACAGAAAAATTCCCAAAATGTATGTCGATATTGGTGCTAAGGATAAAGAGAGCGCCGAAAAATTGGTATCAACAGGTGATATGGCAGTATTTTGCGGAGAATTTTACGAAAACAGCGACACTGTAATATCAAAAGCACTTGATAACCGTGCAGGCTGTTATGTGCTGATTGAGGCTTTAAAAAATGTAAAATCTGATAATGATTTATATTTTGTATTTACATCACAGGAAGAGGTAGGCTTAAGAGGTGCAAGAACATCTGCTTTTAAAATAGCTCCTGATTATGCTCTTGCGGTTGATGTAACCGACACAGGAGACACTCCCGAAGGAATAAAAATGGCAGTAAAGTCAGGCAAAGGTGCGGCAATAAAGGTTATGGACCGCTCTGTTTTGTGTGATACCTTTGTGCGAAGTGTTTTGGTTGAGCTTGCAAAGAAAAACAATATTGACTATCAGCTTGAGGTTATGAATGACGGCGGAACTGATGCAGGTGCAATATCATTATCAGGTTCAGGTGTGAAAACAGGCGGAATATCAATTCCAACCCGATATATACATTCACCCTCAGAGCTTATCTCAAAAAAGGACTTAAATGATTGTACAGACTTACTCATATCATTTGCAGAATTTGATTTTGGAGGTAATAGAATTGATTAATGAAAAGCTTTTGAGATTTGAAGAAGAAATTAAAACAAAAAAAGTTACAGTTATCGGAATAGGCATAAGTAATCTGCCATTAATAAAGTACCTTGCGGCACTTGGCTGTAAGGTCAGTGCGTGCGATAAAAGAACGGAAGAAAAGCTTGGCTCGGTTTGCAGTGAGCTAAAAGAGCTTGGTGTTGTGCTATATCTTGGTGAGGACTATCTCAAAAATATTGACGGTGATGTAGTGTTCAAAACTCCGGGCATGAGATACGATTTGCCTGAATTGAACAGTGCAAGAGAACGAGGTGCTGTTGTAACGTCCGAAATGGAAGTATTTTTTGAGCTTTGTCCGTCACACATCATTGCAATAACAGGCAGTGACGGAAAAACCACAACCACCACTCTTATTCACAAGATGCTTGAAAAGGAAGGCAAGCATGCATGGCTTGGCGGAAATATCGGCTTCCCTCTTTTGACAAGGGTTGGTGAAATGACAGCTGATGATTATGTTGTTTTAGAGCTTTCAAGCTTTCAGCTTCACACCATGAGAAAATCCCCTGAAATTGCAGTAATGACAAATATTACCCCAAATCACCTAGATATGCACAAGGACTATCAGGAATACATAGATGCAAAGAAAAATATTATGCTTTATCAGAACAGCAATAATATATTTGTTGCAAATATGTCAAATGATGTTACCTTTGAAATTTCGAAGGAAGCAAAGGGTGAATTACGGCTTTTCTCATCAAAGGACAACGCACTTATTTCTATAAAAAATGATACCATATATTTTGGTGATGATGATATTTTAAAGGTTTCCGACATAAAGGTGCCGGGTGCGCATAATGTAGAAAACTACATGACAGCAATCGGAGCAGTTTATGGACTTGTCAGCAAAAATTCTATTTGTGAAATCGCAAAAACCTTTGGCGGAGTGGAACACAGAATTGAGCTTGTAAGAGTTCTTGACGGAGTTAAATATTATAACAGTTCAATAGATTCAAGTCCAAACAGAACAATAAATACATTAAAGGTTTTCAGCGAAAAGGTTGTAATGATTTCAGGCGGAAAGGATAAAGGAATTGCCTACGATGAAATAGGTCCTGCAATTGTTAATCATGTAAAAACTCTTGTGCTGATTGGTGCAACCTCAGATGCAATCGAAAATGCTTTAAATAAGGCATATAAGGATATGAAAATTGAGCCATGCGTAAACGTTTTGCGTGCAAAAACCTATGACGAGGCGGTAGCCTTTGCGAGAGAAAACGCAAAAGAAGGTGATACAGTTTTGCTGTCTCCTGCAAGCACAAGCTTTGATATGTTTAATAACTTTGAAGAAAGAGGAAATACGTTCAAAAATATTGTGAACTCATTATAATGAAAGGATAAACAATGGAGAAATTTTTAAAAGAGTTAAGTGACCTTCGCGGAATTTCAGGCTTTGAGTACAGGATAAACGAACAAATTAAAAAGCTTATAGAGCCATACTGTAATGAAGTAAGAGTTGACAGCTTAGGAAACATCATTGCCCTGAAAAAAGGAAAGAAATCAAATAAAAAAATTATGCTTGAGGCTCACATGGACGAAATCGGTCTGATGGTTTCCCAAATAGAAAAGAACGGTTTTTTAAAATTTATAAATATTGGGGGCGTGGACCCGAGAATTTTGCCTGCCTCCGAGGTTACAGTACACGCAAAAAAGGACTTAAAAGGTGTAATCGGTGCAAAGCCTCCGCATTTAATGACGTCGGGAGAGGGTGACAAAAGCGTTAAAATTACCGATATGACAATAGACACAGGTCTTTCATATGAAGAGGTGTGTGAGCTTGTTTCGGTTGGGGACTCGGTAACACTCTCGCAATCAGTAGGAAAACTGTTAAATGATAATATAAGCTTAAAAACTCTTGATGACAGGGCAGGAGTATGTGCTGTAATTGAGGTGTTTAAAAGAGTTGGGGCGATTGATGCCGATTTATATGCATCAATCTCAACACAGGAAGAGGTTGGTTTAAGGGGTGCAAGGGTTGCGTCGTTTGGAATTTTCCCCGATATGGCAATTGCTATTGATGTATGCCATGCCGTCACTCCTGACAACTCGAAAAATGCGTTTGAGGCAGGAAGCGGAACTGTTGTCACAATCGGGCCGAACATTCACCCCAAAATGTCAGAAAAGCTCTTTGAGCTTGCTAAAAAGTATGATATAAAGACAAATACAGATGTTGATGACGGAGATACAGGCACAGATGCATGGGCAATTCAGGTTACAAAAACAGGTGTGCCGACAGCACTGCTTTCAATTCCGTTAAAATATATGCATACAAGCGTTGAGACAATGAATATGTCTGATTTTGAGGCAACAATTGCTCTTATTGAGCATTTTGTGAAGGACTCGGATGATTTTGCGGAGGATTGGCTATGTTATTAGAAAAGCTATGTAATGCCTTTGGTGTAAGCGGCTGTGAAACAGAGGTACGGGATATTATAAAGGAAGAAATTATATCGTATGCTGATGAAATATCGGTTGACAGCATGGGAAATCTGTTTGCGAAAAAAAACGGAAAGTCACATGATAAAACAGTTATGGTATCGTGCCATACAGACGAAGTAGGCTTTATTATAAGCGGTATAACCAAAGAGGGATACCTTGAATTTAAGGCTGTGGGCGGTATAGACACAAGAGTTATAATTTCAAAAAAGGTGCTTATCGGAAAAGATAAAATAAAAGGTATAATCGGCATAAAAGCTGTTCACCTTACAACAAAATCCGAGAGAGAAAGTGTTCCGAAGGTCAAGGATTTATATATTGACATAGGTGCAAAGGACGAAGAGGATGCAAAAAAATATGTAAACCTCGGTGATTATGCAGTATTCGACACAAAATATGAAGAGCTTGGCAAGACATCAATAAAGGCAAAAGCCATCGATGACAGGGCAGGCTGTTATATCTTATCCAAACTTATAGAAGAAGTACAGCCTGAATATGATACTGTTTTTTGCTTCTGTACACAGGAGGAGGTAGGCTTGAGAGGTGCAACAATTGCGGCATATAAAATACAGCCCGATATTGCACTTGTAGTTGAAGCCACCACCTGTTCAGAGTCGCCCGATGTAAATGAACATGAACATGTCACAAAACTAAACGGTGGCGCTGCTGTCACATTCATGGACAGGACAACTATTGTAGATGATGATTTTTCAAAGTGGCTGTATAATACAGCTAAAGGAAATAACATTCCTGTTCAGTATAAAACAGTTGTTGCAGGAGGAAATGATGCAGGAATTATTCATAAAACTGCAGAGGGCATAAAAACCGCATCGGTGTCTGTCCCTTGCAGATATCTTCACTCACCAGCAGGAATAGCATCAAAAAAGGATATTGAAGCAACATATAATATATGTAAATTATTCTTAGAAAAAATTAAATTATAAAAAGAAAGGAAAATAAAGATGGAAACTTTAAAGATGTGGGACACAGTGCCCGGAATGTGCGAGGAAGCTCCCGTACTTGAATACTACAAATCAGAAAACAAAAAATCAGACGGAACTGTTATTATTTTCCCGGGTGGAGGATATGCACACAGAGCACCACATGAAGGAAAAGGATATGCAGAGTATTTCAACTCAATCGGTATAGATGCTTTTGTTTTACAATACAGGGTGTCTCCGCACCGTTTTCCGCTTGAACTACTTGATGCAAGACGTGCTGTTCGTTATGTCCGTCACAATGCAGAAAAATTCGGAATAAATCCCGATAAGATTGCCGTTATGGGTTCTTCGGCAGGCGGACATCTTGCCGCAATGGTATCTACATACAGAGACGGTATTGAATTTGAAGATACCGACGAAATTGATAAGGAAAATTGTATTCCAAACTATCAGATATTATGCTATCCTGTTGTGTCAACCTCGGCTTTAGATATAGCACATATAGGCTCAATGTATAACCTTTTAGGTGAAAATATATATATTGCACCAACCGTTGACCCTATACTTATCGCTGACGAAAAAACTCCGAAGGCTTTTATCTGGCATACCTCAAATGACAATGCGGTTAATGTTTGCAACAGCCTGCGATATGGAGAAAAGCTCAGAAAGCTTAACATTAATTTTGAAATGCATATATTCCCCGAAGGTGCTCATGGTCTTGGTCTTGCTCCCGAAAATCCGCACGTTGCACAATGGTCGGGTTTGTTGAAAAACTGGCTTGAAATTAACGGATATTTTGCAAAATGAAAAGGCAAATAATTGGATAAATTATACATTATGTAAACATGAAGTTATCCACTACCATTCGAAATATTTATCAACATTATGTGGAAAACTGTGTGAATTGTTTCAAAAATCGTGGAAATTATGCTGTTTTTGCGTGGATAACTCTGTGGATAATGTGGATAGTAAAACAAACGTAATGAATTTGCAAACTAAGTTATGTAAATCGTAATATTTCAACAAAATTCTTAAAAACTATTGCATTGCGATATTTTTAATGTTACAATATAAGAAAAAATTATACAGGAGATGTTTAATATGAAGAAAATTTTGTTTCAAGGTGATTCAATAACCGATTGCGGAAGAAACGGAGAATCTGAAACAAGCTACGGACAAGGATATCCTTTTATGGTTTCAGGTCATTTAGGCTACAACTTCCCCGGCGAGTATAAATTTGTTAATAAAGGAATAAGCGGTAACAGAATTGTTGACCTTTATGCAAGAATTAAATGCGATATAATTAACTTAAAACCTGATTATATGAGTATTTTAATCGGTGTTAATGATGTGTGGCATGAGGTTGGTTGTCAGAATGGAGTTGATGCTCCGAAATTTGAGAAAATCTATAATATGCTGATTGAAGAGGTCAAGGAAGCTCTTCCCGATATTAAAATTATGATTTTAGAACCGTTTGTTACTAAAGGAACAGCAACAGAGGCTACCTGGGATTTCTTCTCTGCAGAGGTTAAAAAACGTGCTGAGGCTGCAAAAAGAGTTGCCGAGAAAAATAACCTTGTATTTGTTCCGTTACAATATAAATTTGATGAAATGCTTGCAAAGGTTCCCGAACCGTACTGGACTCTAGAGGGTGTACATCCAACAATGAACGGTCATGAGCTTATAAAAACCGAATGGTTAAAAGCATTTGAGTTGATTAAATAAAAATTAAACCCGCC
>JAFQNU010000107.1 GCA_017420825.1 Clostridia bacterium | reverse complement strand
TTACTTTGAATCCATGTATCGTTTGGGAGTTCGCATTTTTTTATCAGTTTTCCGCTTTCGGTATTTATTAAAACACCGCATATGCTTGTTGTTCCTATATCAATTCCGATTGCTTTCATTTATTATGCCCCCAATGCAGTAGAATGTGGATCTAACCTCTTTATAATATCCTCCTGAATTGCAGGGGAGAGGTCAAGGAAGTTTACAAATGTACCATGTATTCTCATAATATAAACACCGCTTGGCGCATATTTTTTTGGGTTTGCAAGCACCTTTCTGAGAGTTTCAGGGGTGGTTACATTAACATATAAATAGAAAGGTGCAACACCTGTGTCCTTAGAGAAGAACAACGGATTTACAATCTTTACCTTAAACTCAACACCCTTATCCTCATAGCTTTCACTTCTGAAATATTTGGGGTCAATACCCAAATGAGACGCATAACCGCCGACCATTTTCTCATAAGGTAATTTCATATTTGAAAGTATTCTGAAGCCCATACCGTTTGTTGCCTCGCCAAACAACGGGTCAATTCCGTAACCGAGCATTTCTCGTGCTTTTCTTCCGTCAGGAGTTGCACCAACCCAGTATCCGTATAACAGATGTGTTGACGGAGATGAAAAATCAGGACGGAAGCTGTTACCAAGATAATTCTTTTGTGATGACACAATATCTGCAACCTTATTTGTTACCTCTACTGCCGCATTGTCAGCATCGGGAATGTTGTTTCCGTACTTGTTACAGGAAAGTAAAAATTCTCTGATTTCTTCATAACCCTCAAAGTTATTTTTAAGTGCGTCTACAAGTTTGTCGGCATATTCAGGATGCTCATTAAGCATCTTTTCGATTGCTATAAAGCTGTCTGAAACAATTGAAATACCATGGATAAGACAACCGCTGCCATTATATTTTGTACCCTGCTTTGTAATATCTCTCTGGTCTATACCGCTTTCAAGACCGCCCATAAAGCATGACAGGAACGGAACTCTTTCATTTGATAATGCCATTGCCGCACCGTTTGCACTGTCTGCCATACGCTTTGCATAAAACCCAACATTTTTATAAAAATCTTCTCTGATATTTGACAAATTACCCTTTGGTATGTCAGCAAGCTTTTCGCCTGTTAACTGTGATATACCGCCTGTTAAAGTCAGCTCTAATATTTTAGGAAGGTTCAGCCAGCTGTTTGTTGTATTTGCATTATCCTTTCCCATTATTAATGGCTCCTGACAACCTGCAACAGAAATATCGGGTAAATCTTCATCATCAACACCATACGCTGAAAGCATTGAATAAAGAGAGTCGTCATTAAAGAGCGAGGGAGTCAAAACTCCGGGTGAAAAGAAAAATCTTCCGAGCTCACCATATAGTTTATCAGGGGTGTTTTTGTGAAGCTTAACAGATAGTATAGGTTGTGGCAAATTCATGTCATAATAGGCATCTAACAATGCGTAAGTTGTATCGTTTGTAAGGTCGTTACCATCTATGTCACGTCCGCTTACCAGAATGTTTTGAGAAATTGCCCAGCTTCGGTCTGCAACATTAAAGAATACAAGGAAATGCTTTAACAACGAGGCTGTATATTCTCTGTCTAAACCATTTCTGTACGGCTCAAAAATTCTGTCTGCATTACCTACCGAGAATGCGAATGGATTTGGGGACTGTTCAAGGCACATTACCTGCCATAAAAGTATAAACATCTGAATAGCCTCATACAGATTTGTTGCACCCTTTTTTGGAACAACATCAAGAGTATCAATAATTAGCTTTAATTGTTCTGCTCTTTCTTTACTTGCACCGTTTAATTGCTCTTTAGCAAGCTCCTGATAGCGTTTTGCAAGGATAATAACACTTTCAAGTGCAATTTTCATTGCAGGAGCTGCTTTTTCCATCATATCAAGGACACCGTATTTTAACGCATATCTGAAGTCGGGAACAAGATGTCCTGTTACCTGCTCAATAAAGTATGCAACTTCTTTAGTATCATTTTCAGCCTTATTATATACCTCGGATAACTGTGTAACATAAGGAGTTTTGGAATATATTTCTCTTATTTTTTCTATTCTTTCTTTGGTAAATTCTTCATTAATATCAATGTCATTAAATACCGCAGTAGGGTCACAGTAGCCTGAAAATTCCTCGACTTTAAATGTTGGGTTGATGAGTGCGTAGCTTTTTGCAAAGGCATCGTCCTGTGTGCCGACAAAAATATGATTTTCACTTATTTCAAGCGGAATTGCATTAACCATTTCTTTTAATATGTATGCTTTTTTTGTTTCTTCATCATATTGTGAATATTTATCCTTGCACAGACATTCGGTTTCTTTGGCTATAAACCAGCCGTCAAGTCTTTGCTTACTGCGTTCATAACGAAATAAGTCCTTTGCCATTGCTGTAATTTTTTCGGGTGAATAAATTTTTTGCATCATGTTATCATGTCCTTTCTTACATATGTATTATTTTTAATCCATTATTTATAAAAGCCTTTTCGAAGCTTTCTAAATCTTTTTTTGTTATAAATCCGTTTTCAACGGTGTATGGTGATTCCCATTTAACCTTTCCGAATTCATGATAGGGTAATATCTCAAAGCTTATGTTGTGTGTGTCAAATGTTTTAAAATATTCAACAAAACCATCGGGAGTATTATTAAAACCGTTAATTACAGGTATTCTCACAATAGCATTAATTTTTGAATTGCATACCCTTTCAAAGTTCTCAAATGTTACAGTGTTTTCAAGTCCTGTCCATTCTTTGTGGATATCTTTGTTGAAATGTTTGAAATCCATTATTAAATGGTCAATGCAGGGAAGAAGCTCACAAAGCCTTGGATGAGTTGCATTTGTTTCAATTGCCGTATTGATTTCATTTTTTTTCAGTAATGTAAGCAATTTTTTTAATTCATCGAACTGAAGTGTCGGCTCTCCGCCTGTAAATGTTACACCTCCGCCTGAAAAAAACATAGGCTTACAAGATATTATCTCATCTAAAATTTCTTGTACAGTTACCTCAGTGTATTTGCCGGGCTTTTGAACCATTCCCTCAGGGTTTGAGCACCATCGGCATTTAAGATTACAGCCGCTTAAATGATACACCAGACGATTTCCGGGTCCGTCCTGTGAGTAGTTAAACCCTTTTTGGAATATTTTCATGTTATGTCACTCTCCCTTGTGAAGAAATCATCTATTATAATACAGCCTGCACTCAATACTCCGCTTTTCTTCTCAATTGGAATTATATTTAGTTCACAACCAGTTATGACTTTGTTGCTTAGTTTTTCACTAAGGAGTTTACCAATCAGTTCTCCTTTATAGCCGACGTCGCCGCCGAGGAGAATTGTAGATATATCAAATAGATTTACAACAGTTGCAGTTGCACAGCTTAAATAGTCAGCCTCTTTTTCTATGAGTGTTATATCGTTACTTTCTATAACATCTTGCCATGAGGAATAGGAGGTGTTTTCTAAAATTGAAGGAATTGATGCGTATTTTTCAAGACATCCTATATTTCCGCATTCACATTTTTTACCATTTATATCTATTGAAATATGACCGATTTCATTACCTTTTCCACTGTTACCTCTGTAAATCTTGTTATTGATAACGATTCCTGAACCAATACCCTCATTGATTATAAGCATAATATAGTTGTCAGTGTCAGCACAACTGCCAAAATATTTTTCACACAGTGCATTCGCATTCGCTATATTTTCAAGATGAATATTGGAAATAAAATCAAGCGTTAAGTTGTGCCAGTCCTTGAAGTTAGGGGGTGAGAGGATAGTGTTTGAACGGTAATCCACAGGGCCTGGGGTGGTTATCCCTGTTCCGAGAATTTTACCATTGTCAATGCCATGCTTTTTGATTTGTTCGTTGAGTATTTTCAAAATACTATTAATTGTAGTTTTTGGATTTGCAATCCTTTGACGTTCCTCGCATAAAACCTCTCCGCATAGATTTATAATTCCGACCTCATAATGGTGTCTTGTAATATTTATGCCTATTGCATATGCAGAGTCAGAATTAAGTTTAAGATAAAGAGGCTTTCTTCCGATACCTGTATGATTACATTCATATTCGCTTACATATCCGTTTTGAATAAGCTCGTCAACAATCATAGTTACAGCCGCTTTTGTAAGGCCTGTGGCTCGTGAAATGTCTGCGCGACTGTGTTCACCACTGTTTATCAAACTTAATATAAGCCGTCTGTTTTGCTCCTTCATTGAGGAAGCGTTAGTTGCTCTTTGCATAGCCACCTCCGTTTATCTTATGGTAATTTCCATAGTGTATTCAAAAATATCGCCCTGTTTTATGTTTTGTACAGTAGGCTTGTCACAGAAATCGAAATCCTCATCAGAACGGTCATCAGCACCAAACCAAGGCTCTATACATACATAAGGAGCGCCAGGCTTTGCCCAAAGTCCAAGGAAAGGTGCATTTTTATAGTTAAATTCTACGCTGTAGGAGTTATCCTGTGCTTTTAGTGTAATAATCTCAGAGTTGGTGTTTTGAAAAATTAATGCATCGTTTGCAAAGGTATCTGCTTTTATAGT
>JAFQNU010000106.1 GCA_017420825.1 Clostridia bacterium | reverse complement strand
ATTACTGATTAATCATCAAAGCCTTATTGCAACAAAAGCAAACCGAATTGTAAGGGCAGCCGAAGGCAGACCTGTTATGGAATTTGGTTCAAGACGTGCACAAGGTGCTGAAGCAGCAATATTAGGAGCAAGAGCCGCTTATATAGGCGGTTGCTGCGGTACCGCCTGCACAATCACAGATGTAGAATACGGTGTACCCGCTTTAGGCACAATGGCTCACAGCTGGGTACAGCTTTTCGATACAGAATATGATGCCTTTTTATCATATGCAAAAACATATCCAAACAACTGTACGCTCCTAATTGATACCTACAACGTCCTAAAATCAGGACTTCCCAATGCTATAAAAGTATTTAATGAGTATCTTGTTCCCAACGGCTATCGACCAAAGGGTGTGAGAATTGACAGTGGAGATATAACATATCTGTCAAAGCAATGCAGAAAAATGCTCGATGAGGCAGGCTTTGAGGACTGTGGAATTGTAGCCTCAAACTCACTTGACGAATACCTCATCCGTGATACACTCCGTCAGGGTGCTCAATTAACCTCTTTCGGCGTTGGTGAAAGACTTATTACATCTAAATCATCACCTGTATTCGGCGGAGTATATAAGCTTGTTGCTGTTGAGGATAACGATAGCAACATTATACCAAAAATAAAAATACGCGAAAATGTTGCAAAAATTACTACTCCGGGTTTTAAACAGGTTTACAGACTTTATTCTAAAGACACCTCTATGGCAATTGCTGATGTTATCACCATGCACGATGAGGTAATTGATTCTGACAGCTACGAAATCTTTGATCCTGATCATACATGGAAAAGAAAAACAGTTACAGATTTTTATGCTCGCCCTCTTTTGAAGCAGTTATTTAAAAACGGTAAGCTTGTGTACGATTTACCTGACCTCCCTGTTCTTCAGGAATACTGTAAAATGGAGGTTGAAAATCTTTGGGACGAGGTAAAAAGATTTGAAAATCCGCATACCTACTATGTGGATATGTCCCAAAAGCTTTGGGATTTAAAGCATGGTATGCTTGAAAAATGCAAATATTAATAAGGTGATTATTTTGGAAACAAAAATAGTAAAAACAGACATATCCAATATAGACAGCAATCAAATAGCAGAGCTTGGCAGGATATTATCCACAGGCGGACTTGTAGCATTCCCTACCGAAACCGTTTACGGACTTGGAGCAAATGCATATGATGACAATGCTGTTCAAAATATTTTCAAGGCAAAAGGACGACCATCGGATAATCCATTAATAGTACACTTTGCAGATGTAGGTGATATAAAAGATGCTGTTTTGGAAATTAATGAAAAAGCAAAGCTTTTATTTGATACCTTCTCCCCCGGTCCTCTCACAGTTATTTTAAAAAAATCCGAAAAAATAAGTAAAACTGTTACTGCAGGGCTTGATACTGTCGCAGTAAGAATACCGTCAAATCCGATTGCGCAGGCACTGATTAAAGCATCCGGCGTTCCCATTGCCGCACCCAGCGCAAACCTATCCGGAAAGCCAAGCCCCACAACATCAAAACATGTTATTGATGATATGTGTGGCAGAATTGATGCAATTATTGATGGCGGTAATTGTGAAGTAGGTGTTGAGTCGACAGTTATAGATTTAAGCGGTGAAATCCCTGTTATATTGCGTCCGGGCGGTATCACATATGAACAAATATGCTCTGTTCTTCCCAATGCGGTAATAGATAAGCATATTTTAAAATCCGTATCGGCTGATGAAATACCCAAATGCCCCGGAATGAAATATAAACACTATGCACCCGATGCCGATGTAACGGTAGTTGAAGGAAAGATATGCGATGTACGTAACAAAATCACCTCACTTCTTTACCGTCAAACAGGAAGGACAGGTGTTATGACAGTAGGAAATGCAGAGTACAAGGCAGACCTTGTTATAAATGTTGGCGAGGATAACAAAGCATATGCTAAAAATCTCTTTAAGGTTTTGCGAGAATTTGATGAAAACAACATAGATGTAGTATTTGCTGAATTTTCATATGATGACGGTTATGGTCTTGCAGTAAAAAACCGTTTATACAAATCTGCAGGAAATAAAGTTATTTTAGTATAAAACGAAAGGAAGAAAAACCATGAAGCTTATCAAAGTCAAAGAAATTCTTGATGCCAAGGTACTGACAGGAGAAGAATTTTTAGAAAAAGAAATCAGTTCTGCCTGCGGAAGCGACCTCATGAGCGATGTTCTTGCATTTGTGAAAGACAAGGCATTGCTTTTAACAGGTCTTATAAATCCACAGGTAATCAGAACAGCCGAAATGATGGATATTGAGGCAATTATATTTGTCAGAGGAAAAGAGCCTGATGACAGTATTATAGGCATGGCAAAAATGAAAAACATACCTCTTATGACAACTGAACACCCTCTCTATATTGCAAGCGGTCTACTTTTCTCTAATGGTCTTAATAACCAAACAGGTGAAATATAAATGGAAGCTTTAAATATGCATTACACAGTTGACGGTAATGATTTTACATTAGCCGGTGATTGTTCAAGTAAAGTAAAAAAGCTGTTAAATCAGCTT
>JAFQNU010000105.1 GCA_017420825.1 Clostridia bacterium | reverse complement strand
TCGGTTTTGTTAAGCACCTGTTTTGTTTTTTTTATTCGTAGTTCACCAAGCTCGCCTTCATCATCAAAGCCCGGAGTATCAATAATCATAACCGGACCGATTGGTAATAGCTCCATTGCTTTATAAACAGGGTCGGTAGTTGTTCCTAAGATATTGGAAACAACACTAATCTCCTGATTAGTAATTGAATTTACAAGGCTTGATTTCCCTGCATTACGCTTCCCGAAAAAAGCTATATGTACCCTGTTTGCTGAAGGTGTATCATTTAATCCCATACTTTTTCACTTCCTGTTATAAAGAGTTAATGTAGTTTAATATTAAAGCAGATGAATTTCGTGCCGCCATTGCACAAAATTCGGTAAAGTCTACATCTGCACTGCCTGAGGCTGTGTCTGAAATGGCTCTTATTACACCAAATCTGACATTATTTGCATAGCATACATGACCTATTGCCGCACCCTCCATTTCGCAGGCAGATGCGTCGAAGGTTTCTTTTAAGAACATCTTTTTTTCAAGGCTGTTTATAAACTGGTCGCCTGATACTATAATGCCTGTAATCACATTGCTACCAATGGTGTTTTTTGCGCACACATAGAGATTTTTTGCAAGATTTTGGTCGGCAGGTATTTTTGTTATATTATCTCCGCCTATATATCCTAATGGATAGCCGAGAGGTGTTATATCGAGGTCATGCTCATAAAGAGCATCAGCAATTACCATGTCACCTATATTCAGCTTATCGCTTACAGCACCTGCAACGCCTGTATTGATTATTATATGGGGTTTGTAAACTAAAATCATTGTTTGTGCACAGATTGCGGCATTGACCTTACCCATTCCGCAAACAGCACTTACAACCTCAACACCATTAATTGTACCGCTTACAAAGCTTATAGAATTAATTGTTTGTTCCTGTTTATTTTGAATTTTAGCATTTATTGCCTGAATTTCAATATCCATAGCGCCGATTATACCTAACATAAATATACCTCATTTCTACACTGTTTCACATTCATCAAGAGTCTGTTTTATCATTTCAAGCTTTTGAGGAAGTCCTGAAAAACGTTTTGTTTGCTCATTATTGTTTATCATTCTTAAAATACATCGCTCATCACCAACAAGAATAACCATTTGCTTTGCTCTTGTGATTGCAGTGTATAGGAGATTTCTAAACATCAGCATGGGAGGAAAATTCGAAACAGGAATAATAACAAACGGAAATTCATTTCCCTGACTTTTATGTACTGTTACAGCATAGGCAAGGTCAAGCTCACCTAAATTATTAAAGCTGTATTCAACATGCTTATCGTCATCAAAGACAATATCAAAAACCTTGTCGATTGCCGAAATTCTTTCTATAATTCCTATATCTCCGTTAAAAATCCCCATACCTTCCTCACCGCTGTCACGAGTCCATATAATATCGTAATTATTTTTTGTCTGCATCACCTTGTCACCAACACGAAATGTTGTTTTGGCATAGCTATGCTCATTTTTTAAATAGCTTGGGGGGTTTATTTCATCACGAAGTATTGCATTTAAGGAATTTACACCGAGAGTTCCCTTTCTTGCAGGGGAGAGTATCTGAATTGATGTAACAGGATTTACGCCGTAGGTTTTGGGTAATCTTCTTGCATACAAATCTGCAATAGTTTTTAAAACCATATCTGAAGAGGATTTTGCAATAAAGAAAAAGTCTGTATTATTAGTTTTGATAACAGGTATTTCACCTTTATTTACCTTATGTGCATTTACAACAATCATACTTTCCTGTGCCTGACGGAAGATATGTTCAAGCCTTATTACAGGAACTATTTGGGAGTTTATTAAATCCCTTAAAACATTGCCTGGTCCGACTGAGGGGAGTTGGTCATAATCCCCTACCATAACAAGGCTTGCACCCGGTTTTACCGCCTTTAAAAGAGATGACATAAGGTTAATATCAAGCATACTAATTTCGTCAACTATTATGACGTCCTCGGTAAGAGGATTGTCCTCATTGCGTGAAAATGTAACATTTTCTTCTGATGCATCTCTCATAACACCGAGTAGTCTGTGAATGGTTTTTGCTTCTAGGCCTGTGACCTCGCTCATACGTTTTGCAGCTCTTCCTGTCGGAGCGGTAAGTGCAATTGTTAGACCAAGCCTTTGCATAAGCTTGATAATAGTATTTATTGTAGTGGTTTTGCCTGTTCCCGGACCGCCTGTTATGATTATACAGCAATTCATAACTGCAGACAGAACAGCATTTTTTTGCTCGTTTGCCAGAATTATACCTTCAGCAGATGCAATTTCTTCAATAAGAGCGTCAGCTTTATCAGGAGCTATTATGCTTTTCGGATCACACAGGGAAAGAGAACATATTCTACGTGCAACATATATCTCAGCGGATAAAAGTGTTGAAAGGTAGCATACATTTACACCATCGATTGTATCAGATATTATATTTTTCTGCATAGAGAGTGAGGATATAGCACTCTGCACCTCATCATTAGTGACTTCGAGTGCCTGTGCAGAATTTTCTACTATTAAATCGTGAGGCAGATATGTGTGTCCGCTCTGATATGCCGCACCTGTTAAATAATATCTGATGTAAGATGAAATTCTTTCACATGAGTTCTTTGCAAGACCAAGAGAAGAAGCAATCATATCAGAGGTTCGGAAGGTAATACCGTCAATATTATCTGCAAGTATGTAAGGATTTATTTTTATTTTTTCAACAGCGTCACTGCCGAAAAGTCTGTGTATAGACACTGCCGCAGAGGGTGATATGTTATACTGCTGTAAAAACATCATAATTCCTGAAAGTGATTGCAGACGGTAAAATTCTTCACCTATTTTTTCAGCTTTATTTTTGGATATACCGCTGATTTCACTGAGACGTTCGGGGTAGTTAAGCATTACGTTAAAAGTATCCTCTCCGAAGGCAGTTACAATCTTTTTTGCGGTTGCAGCGCGTACTCCGGGAATAATACCTGATGAAAGGTAATGTAAAATTGCATTCACATCAGAGGGGAGAATTGATTTAAAGCTGACCACATGAAACTGTTCTCCGTAATCGGGGTGGTTTGTCCAGCTGCCGAAAAGCTCAATACTTTCTCCTTCGCTGATATAAGGAAGATATCCTGTTGCGGTAAACTGACCTTCAGACTCTGAATCAATTTCGCAAACTGT
>JAFQNU010000104.1 GCA_017420825.1 Clostridia bacterium | reverse complement strand
GGCGGTACAATCAGAGGATAAGGTACCTCTTGTTATGATGCCCCTTATATTTATAAGTACGGTAATAACACAGCTTTTCGGAGGCTCGGCAGGACGTGAGGGCGCCGCCCTGCAGCTTGGCGGGAGTGTAGGCTACAATATAGGAAAGCTGTTCAGATTAAATAAGCTTGACACACACATAATAATTATGGCAGGAATGAGCAGTGTGTTTGCCGCACTGTTCGGAACACCGCTGACTGCGGCAGTATTTGCGTTAGAGGTAATTTGTGTCGGCTCAATGCTCTATTGCGGACTAATGCCCTGTATTGTAGCCTCTGCAGTTGCATATAAAACAGCATTATTATTGGGTGTATCACCTGTTCGGTTTGAAAATGTTGCGTTTGGTGCAATATCTTCCGAATTAATGATAAAAACAGTTGTCCTTGCATTTTTGTGTGCGATAGTAAGTATAATTTTTGTTGTCGCTATTGAAAAATGCGAGCATTTTATGAACAAAGTAATAAATAATGCGTATCTTCGTGCCTTTGTCGGGGGACTTATTATTGCGGGACTTACTGTTATTTTAAATACCACAGACTATAACGGTGCAGGAATGAATATTGTTGAGGAGGCAGTAAACGGAGCTGCAAGACCTGAAGCATTTTTATTAAAAATTATCTTTACCGCAATAACAATCTCGGCAGGCTTTAAGGGCGGAGAAATAGTACCGACCTTGTTTATCGGTTCAACCTTTGGCTGTGTAATGGGTGCTGTGTTGGGAATTGATGCAGGAGTTGGTGCGGCAATCGGGTTTGTTGCACTTTTCTGCGGTGTTGTAAACTGTCCGCTTGCATCAATTATTCTTGCGGTTGAGGTTTTCGGCTCGGAGGCTCTTTTAATATTCGCACTGGCGGTAGGAGTAAGCTATATGATGTCGGGATATTTCGGACTATATAAAAGTCAGAGAATTGTAATGTCGAAGTTAACAGATGAGGTCATAGATATACATACAAAGTGAAAGGAAAATAAATATGAATGCAGAAAAATATAATATCGGTGAAGAGGAGCAGTCTCTTCCGCAGGCTGTTGTTGAAATGCTTATAAAAAAAGGTCTTACAATTTCGGCGGCAGAAAGCTGTACAGGCGGAATGTTCGCAAAAATGATAACAGATATTTCCGGTAGCTCGGCGGTTTTAAATGAAAGCTATGTAACCTATGCAAATGAGGCAAAAACAAAAATTCTCGGAGTAAAGAGTGAAACTCTTGAAAAATACGGAGCTGTGAGTGAGCAGACAGCATACGAAATGGCACAGGGTCTTTATAAGGTGTCACAGGCTGATGTTTGCGTGTGCTTTACAGGAATTGCAGGCCCCGGAGGCGGAACAAAGGAAAAGCCTGTCGGGTTAGTATATGTCGGACTTTGTATAAAAGGAAGGGTTGAGGTAATAAAATTAAATTTAAAGGGTTCAAGAGACGAGATAAGAAATGGTGCGTGTCTTGAGATATTTGATAAGATAAGAAAAAAAGTTCAGAAATTATAAGGAAAATCGACAAAGAAGGCATAAATTGTATGGAAAATCAAGTCATGATATGGTACAATAGATAGTGTATAGATATATAAAACCTGAAAGGAAGATTATCATGAATTTTGCAGAACAGAAGAAAAGAAGAGATGAATTAATGAGGCTGTATTTTCAGGACACAAAAGAAAAAATAACAGCTGATGGAGAGATAATAGATTTTTACGAAAACGGAAATGGAGCAGAAGTACCGCTCAGAGAGCGTCACTGGGTTGCGTATGCCTGCTTGTTTGATGAGGACAAAAATAACCATAGAATAGCCAATTTAATAATGGAAAATTCAAAATATCATGAATGTCACTTTACACCATTTATAGCTATTCAGATAATATTAAAGCATAAGGAAAAATTAACCGAAAAGGTGTATAATAATCTATATAACTACATTTGTGAAAGTCTTGATGTTATGATTGACAATCCTGAATATGAATTTGTAGGGGTAAATGACAATTTTCCGTGTATGGCTACATATACTGCAATAATAGGCGGTGAGCTGACAGGGCATAACGAGGTCAGTGAATGGGGAATAAGAAACCTAAAAAGTCTTTGTAAAATGCTAAAAAGACGTGGCTTGCCGAGTGAAAACATCAGCCCTACATACACACCTGTTCAGATACTTCCGCTTGCAGAGCTTGCAAATTATACCAAAGATGAAGAGGTTAAAAAGCTTGCAATCTATGCAGAGCGCAGAATAGAATGGGGTGCTTTGGCAT
>JAFQNU010000103.1 GCA_017420825.1 Clostridia bacterium | reverse complement strand
GTTTTTTGTTAAAGTATTCTGCATATACCTCTCTTTTTGATAATCTTTCTAATGACTTGAAGCTGAGTCTTGATGGTGCGAGATGGATTTACGGAGCTTATTCGGGATATGCTCTTACTGTATTTCATCTTCCGACAGGAATAATCGGGGCATTAGGTGTAAGCATTTTGCCTGTGGTAACCGGGGCGCTGGCAAGAGGCGATAACAGACTTGTTCAGAAAACAACAGAAATTGCACTAAAGCTGACTTTAATTATATCCTTGCCGTGCGCTGTTGGTATGTTTTTGTTTTCTGACGGGATTTTAGGACTCTTATTTAATAATACAGCTTCTGCAATAATGCTATCACAACTTGCACCTTGTCTTGTTTTGGTATGTGTATCACAGTTGTTCGCTGTTATACTGCATGCCTCAGGAAGGATTGCTGAACCATTTTTTAATTCTCTTGTTGGTATTGCGATAAAGCTGTTAGCAGATTTCTTTCTTATTCCTGTTGGTGTATTGAATATAAGCGGAGCAATTGCGGGTTCTTTTTTTGGATTTATGACAGTCATGCTTTTAAATGCAAGAAGTGTAAAAAAGCATTTTAAAATAAACTTTAAAATTATTGAATGTGTTGTAAAACCAATTGTAGCATGCGCTGTGATGGGTGTTGTTATGAAACTATTATATAACCCCTTGTGTATAATCTTTGGAAATGATGCGCTAAGCCTTGTTTCGTCAGCATTTGTCGGAGCTGTTGCTTATTTATTGTGTTTAGTATCATTGAATGTTGTAAATAAAAATGAGGTCAGGGCTATACGTCCCTAACCTCGTTTCTTTTTATGCAGTCTTGCTCGCATAATAAGATATTCTCTTGTATTTAAACCCGGGTCAATTAAAACCTCCTCCAATAACTTCAACAGTGTATCACCAATTTCATGACCTGCACGAAAACCTAACTTGTTAAGGTCACGGCCGTTTATTGCAAGGTCGGAAATCTTGTAGGGGTGACGTTCTGCTATGATTTTTTGATAAATACGCCTTATTTCATTTAGCTTATTTAGTTTATCCTGAAAGTATTTCATGTTCTTGGCTTTATTGTCTGCTTCCTGGAGCGTTAAAAGTTTTGGGAATAATTCGCCGCCTGTTCTCATCATCATTCGCTTTACACCTTGTGGTGTAGGCTCAATACGAACGTCGTGATTTTCTATCAATGTTAGAATGTCCTTTGACAGACTGCCATCAACACGTAATCTTCTTAATATTTCGGTGGCAAGTCTTACGCTCTCCTTGTGATGACCGTAAAAATGTATAATACCGTTTGAATCTGTGCTTTTACATATCGGTTTACCAATGTCATGAAGTAACGCTGCCCATCTGATTACAGGATCATCGGGAGTAGTCATAACAGCATGGATAATATGCTCTCCTACATTATATATGTGATATTTGTTTTTTTGCGGAACACTGAAACATATATCAAGCTCAGGAAGTATATGCTTTAAGAGCCCAAGCTCATTCATCTGCATGAATACCTCGGTATTATCCGACATAAGAATTTTATCAAGCTCTTCACGAATTTTGTCTCCTTGTGCTTTTTTGATTAGTACACCATATTTTTGTATATCTAGCTTTGCGTGTGGAGATAGTTTGAAGTTGAGCCATGCAACATATCTGAAAGCACGCAAAATTCGTATGGGTTTATCTGAAAATGTTTGCTGTGAGGCATTTGTGAAATTAATCCTTTTCGCGGAAATGTCCTCCATGCCACCATAATAATCAGTTATTCCGTTATCTGAAATACCCATTGAGTTTATGGTAAAATCAAAGCTTTTAAATAAGTCTGATATATCCTCATCATTTGAGGTACAAAAAATATTGCACGCAGTTTTATTTTCGATTACAGTAACCGAGTTTACTCTCATTTTGTTGTCAAAGCATTTTCTGAAAAGATGTTTTATAGCAGTTGTGGGAGCATTTGTGGCAATAACATATGCAACAGGAGTCTCGCTCATTAAAAGCTCTCTGACGGTTGCACCTGCAATATATGCCTTGTAACCGCTGTTTTCAATTTTATCAATAACATGGCGTACCGATTCGTTTAAATTCATGTGCAACCCTCCTTTGCATATTAGTATATCACACATAATGTATTATTTCAATTGTTAAATAAAAAATTATTGATTTTATATTGATTAATAAAAATATTTATGATAAAATATAGAAAAATTTAATAAGGAAGGATAAGACAAATGAATTTTGATAAGCTGAAAAATTTAATGGAGCATTTTGTAGAAAGCGATCATGCTCCGGGTAATACAATAATGGTAAGTGTTGAGGGCAAGCCAGTTTTTGAATACTCATGCGGATACTCTGATTTACAGAAAAAAACACAGATGACAGGCAAGGAATATTTTAATATGTATTCTTGTTCAAAGATTACAACAGTTACAGCGGCTTTGCAATTGTTGGAGCAGGGAAAGATTTTGCTGACAGACCCCTTATATGATTATATAAGTGAATATAAGGATATGTATATAAAAAAGGAAAATGGAGAGATTGTTAAAGCCGAGAAGGATATAACAGTTAAAAATCTTTTTAATATGACAGCAGGGCTTACATACAATTCAGGAACAGATGCATTTAAAAAGGCTCGTGAGCTTACCGATGGAAAAATGAATACTTCGATTGTTACAAGATGTATAGCATCTGATCTACTGAGTTTTGAGCCGGGAGAAAGATTTCAGTACAGCTTATGTCATGATGTGCTTGCAGGTCTTGTTGAGATTGTGTCGGGTAAGAAGTTCAGAGATTATGTAAAAGAAAATATATTTGAGCCGTTAGGAATGAATAACAGTGTCTATCACCTGACTCCTGAAATAGAAAAGAACATGGCGGCACAGTATCAGTTTGTGCCTGAGGGAAACACAGGTAATTTTGACATGGTTGAGGCACAAAAATACGGCAGAGCAAAGGATGGTACCTTTGTTGATGTTGGATTTGGAAATTCTCATATACATGGAGAGGAATATGACAGTGGCGGTGCAGGCATTATAACAACTGTTTCCGATTACATAAAGCTTGCAGAAGCTCTTGCTAATTATGGCACAGGAACAAACGGAGAAAGAATTTTAACTCCTGCAACAGTTGAGCTTATGAGAACAAATACGTTGGACGAAAATCAGATAAAAACCTTTAACTGGAGACAGCTTGCAGGCTATGGTTATGGATTAGGTGTGAGAACAATGATAGATAGAGCTGGAGGCGGTTCACTTTCGAATGTAGGAGAATTTGGTTGGGGAGGAGCAGCAGGTGCTTCTGTTTATATCGACCCGAAAATCGGGCTTGCAGCAGTTTATGCAAAGCACACATTAAATCCGAGAGAGGAATACTATCAGCCGAGAGTAAGAAATACAATTTATTCTTGTCTGTAAAAAAATGAGAGATTGTCTTAGACAATCTCTCGTATTTTTTATTCCTTACCATTCCAACAGTAGGTACAAAGTTTTTTTGTGTCAAGTCCTGTTGAGTTTAACATATCATCAAGTCTTAAATATTTAAGAGTAGTAAAATGAAGCTTTTCTCTTATTTTTTCTACCATGTTTTTATATCTTTCACTATCAGGGTCAGCATATTCATATAATACCTCAGGTTCAGGATTTCCATCCTCAAGTTCTGCAATAACACGTCTGGTAATAAGCTCCATTTCGGAGGTTGAACGTGAAAAATTCAGATACTTACAACCAAACATAATAGGTGGGCACCCTGTTCTGATATGAACCTCTTTAGCACCGCTGTCATATAAAAATTCTGTGGTTTCGCCGAGTTGTGTTCCTCTTACAATTGAATCATCTATAAGCAAAAGACTCTTATCTTCAATCAAATCGTGTATTGGTATAAGTTTCATTTTTGCGATAAGGTTACGCTTGCTCTGGTGTGTGGGCAGGAATGAACGTGGCCAGGTGGGAGTGTATTTTACAAACGGTCTTGAGTATTGAATTTTTGACTCGTTTGAATAACCTATTGCATGAGCTATGCCTGAATCGGGTATCCCTGCGGCAAGGTCGGGATTTAATCCCTCGTCACGTTTTGCAAGACACTTTCCGCAGTTGTAACGCATATGCTCAACATTTACACCCTCATAGGTTGATGATGGATAACCATAATATACCCATAAAAATGTACATATCTTCATATCCTTACCTGGAGCAGAAATGGTATTAATACTGTCTGCATCAAAAACAACAATTTCACCAGGACCAAGCTCCTTATAATCTGAGTAGCCTAAATTCAAATATGCAAAGCTTTCAAAGCTTGCACAGTATGCATTTTCTTTCTTGCCTATAATAATCGGAGTTCTGCCGAGTTTGTCTCTTGCGGCATAAATACCCTTGGGGGTTAAAATCAGCATACTCATTGAGCCTTCTATTAATTCCTGGGCATATTTTATTCCGTCTATAAAATTTTCCTTTTGATTAATAATGGCGGCAACAAGCTCTGTCTGATTGATTGTGCCGTTCTGCATTTCAAAAAAATGAGTATGTTTTTTTATAATTTCTTCGGCAATCTCTTCCATATTATTTATTTTGCCGACAGTTGTGATTGCATAGGTACCATGGTGGGAACGAATGAGTATAGGCTGAGCTTCGAAATCAGAAATACAGCCAATTCCAAATCTACCATGCATTGAATTTGACTCGTCGGTAAATTTAGTACGAAATGCTGTGTTTTCAATATTATGAATAGCCTTGTCAAATCCGTTTTCGTCGTCATATACTGCCATTCCGGCACGTCTTGTACCTAAATGTGAGTGATAATCTATACCATAAAATAAATCAAATACGCAATCCTCGTGTGATGCCACACCAAAAAATCCGCCCATATAAAGTACCTCTTTCTGCAATTAATAACATTAGTATAACATAATTTTATAACTAAATCAATCTAATATTAAAACTTTATTGTTATTTTGTAAAATTAACACGATTTTATATAATTATGCTCCATTGTTTTTATAAAAATTCGGTGATACACCTACATGTTTTTTAAACATTCTTGAAAAATTAAACACATCTTCATATCCACATAACTGTGCCACCTCATAGACCATATATTTATCTGTAAGTAGCTTTTTTGCCTGATTAATCCTTTTATCTATAATGTATTCCTGTATTGTCTTGTTGTAGGTTTTTTTGAAAATTCTTGACAAATATCTTCTGTTAAGACCTATAATTTTTGAGATACTGTCAACACTTATGTTTTCCATAAAATGAGCATCTATGTAATCGGCGCAAATTTGTGTATAATTTACCGAATTATCCTTTTTGTCAAACAGCTCGCACATAAGCTCCAATATTTTAGAGGTTACAAATTCTTCCCGCATGTTATTAAGCTTTGAGGTGTTGAGCAGTTCATAGAAAATGTTACCGTTATAATCATATACAACCTTATCACCGTTTGAAAAGCACTTGGCTGTTTCTCCGTTACAGCCGAACCATATATAATCCCATGGCTCGTCCTTATCTGCCCGGTAGACATTAATCTCATTTGGGCGTATAACAAAAATCTGGTTTTTTTTAACGGGAAAGGTTCCGTACGGAGATTTTATAACACCCTTTCCGCTTTTTACAAAATGTACAAGATAGTAGTCTCTTACGGTAAAACCGGCACAGTGACCGCTTTTACAATCCTCCGTTCCTAAAAGTAGGGGATTTAAGTCCTTAAAATGTCGGTTAATAAGTAGTATTTCTTTATACATATGAACACCTCCGATAAGTTACATTATAACATAAAGTGGTGACATATTGCAATGTTATTTTACAAAATATTTTGATAATATTAAATCATAAATTAAACTGAAAGTGAGTGAGGTAAATGGTAAAGGTTACATTTTTGGGTGCAGGAAGCACAGTGTTTGCAAAAAACGTGCTTGGAGACATAATGCTTGCAGATTGCTTGCATGATGTTGAGATTGC
>JAFQNU010000102.1 GCA_017420825.1 Clostridia bacterium | reverse complement strand
TATTTCTGATTGGGATAAAATACCTGTTCCGTCTTGCTGGCAAATGCACGGATACGAAGATCCTAATTATGCAAATGTAAATTATCCACACCCTGTTGACCCGCCATATGTTCCTGATGAAAATCCATGCGGAATTTATCGTCGTACCTTTAACATTTCAGATGAATGGGGAGAAAGAGAGACATATATCGTATTTGAGGGCGCAGGGTCATGTATGTATCTGTATATAAACGGTGAATATGTAGGATACTCAACAGGCGCTCATAATCAGAAAGAATTTAATATAACAAAATACTTAAAATCAGGCGAAAATGAGGTTTTGGTAAAAGTATTAAAATGGTGTTTCGGAAGCTATCTTGAAGACCAGGATTTCTTCAGAATGAACGGCTTGTTCAGAGATGTATACTTGCTATCGAGAGAAGTAGGACATATAACAGATATTGATATTCAGGCTGATGATAAAAATATATTTGTATCATGTGACGACTATGATATATATGATATGAACAATAACATAGCCGACCTTGACAATCCTGTATTATGGAATGCTGAAAACCCTTATTTATATACTGTTGTTGTTAAGGGAAAGACGGAGTTTATTCCTATTAAAGTTGGAATGAGAACGGTTAGCATTTCAGATAAATATGAATTGTTGATTAATGGTGTAAGTGTAAAATTAAAGGGTGTAAACCATCATGATACTAATGCTGAAAAAGGCTGGACTATGTCAGAGGAGGATATAAGACTTGATTTAGAGAGAATGAAGGAGTTGAATATCAACTGTATTCGTACCTCTCACTATCCGCCGACACCTGAATTTCTGAATATGTGTGATGAACTGGGATTTTACGTTGTAGATGAGGCAGACCTTGAAACACATGGTTTTTGTAATCGTAATAGCATATGGGATTACGATGGTACGAGAAAGCCTGATGAATGGATTCACTCAATGCCTGAATGGAAGGGTGCTTTTACAGACAGAATAGAAAAAATGATTGAAAGAGATAAAAACCATCCGTGTATTTTCATGTGGTCAACAGGAAATGAAAGTGACCATGGTGTAAACCACAGAGAAATGATAAAGTGGGCAAGAAACAGAGACACATCAAGAATTATACATTGTGAGGACGCATCAAGATTAGGATTTGTTGATTATCCTGATGTACATTCAAGAATGTATACAGATTTACATTATACTGAGGAGCTTGCAAAGTCCCCGATTTTACAAAAACCTGTATTCTTATGTGAATATTCTCATGCAATGGGTAACGGACCTGGAGATGTTAAAGATTATGTAGAGTTATTCTATAAATATCCAAAGCTTATAGGCGGTTGTATATGGGAGTGGGCAGACCATACAGTTTTAGTAGACGGTGTTGGAAAGTACGGCGGAGATTTTGAGGAAATGACGCATGACGGAAATTTCTGTTGTGATGGACTTGTTTTTCATGACAGAAGCTTTAAGGCAGGCTCAATGAGTGCTAAATATGCATATCAAACTTTTGCCAGTGAGCTTAATGGTAATGATTTAAAGATAACGAACCGATATGATTTTACAAATTTGAATGTTGATAAAATTGTTTTAGAGCTTGTTTGTGATGGTGAAATTGTTGAAAAGACGGAAATTAAGTTAGATATTATACCACATGAATTTAAGGAAATAGCAATACCGTTTGATATTTCAAAATATAATTCGAAATTGGGTATACACCTTAATGTTTGTCAATTGGATAATGACGGATACGAAAAGGGATTTGTTCAGCATGAGTTAAAGAAGAATAATACTGAGGTACCTGTTGATGGGAAATTTACAGGATTTGTTGATGACGGGAACTTTATATATGCTGAAACAAATGGTATAAAATACACCTTTGATAAGCTTTATGGCTCATTCTCCTCCATTGTAATAGACGGCGAAGAAAAGCTTAGTGATTACATAAGATTAAGTGCATGGAGAGCACCGCTTGATAATGACAGAAGGATTGTATTAAAGTGGAGAGATGAAAGACTTGACAAGGAATGTTCAAAGGTTTATTCCTGTACAGTAGAGGATAATAAGATTTTTGTTTCTGCAAGCCTTGCAGGAGTTTCAAGAGCACCATTCTTTAAGTATAATGCTGTATATGAATTTTTTAAGAATGGAACTGTTAAGGTAAGTCTTGACGGAAATGTTCGAGAGGTATTCCCATCTGAATTTTTACCAAGACTTGGCTTTGAAATAATGCTTGATAAGGAAAATGACGGATTTACTTATTGGGGTATGGGTGATTTGGAGAACTACTGCGATATGAACAACCATGCTAAATTTGGTAAATATAC
>JAFQNU010000101.1 GCA_017420825.1 Clostridia bacterium | reverse complement strand
GGAGGAGGCAAGCCGTTTCGGAATAATGAATGTTGATGATGAAGGTCTTATCACTGAATTCGAGGAAAAACCAAAAAATCCAAAAAGCAACCTTGCCTCAATGGGTATTTATATATTTAACTATCAGAAACTGAAAAAATATCTTATTGAAGATGAAAACAATCCTGATTCGTCAAACGATTTTGGAAAAAACATTATTCCCGCAATGCTTGCTAACAAAGAAAAAATGGTAAGCTGGAAGTTCTCTGACTACTGGAAGGATGTCGGAACAATAAGCTCACTGTGGGAATCTAATATGGACTTATTGGATACTCCGCCAAAATTTGATGTAAATGACCGTTCATGGCCTATATATTCAAGAAACCTATCGCTTTCGCCTCACTATACAGGCAAAAAAGCAAAAATTACAAATAGTACCGTATCTGAAGGCTGTGAGATTAACGGTGAGGTTACACATTCAGTTATATCAGGCGGTGTAACTATTGGTAAAGGTGCAAGAATTATTGATTCGGTTATCATGTCAGGAGCACACATTGGTAAGAATGTAATAATCAAAAAATCTGTAATTGGAGAGGGCGCTTATATCAGTGACGGAGCCCAGATTGGAACAGTTTCTGATGCAAACAATCCATACGCTTCTGCAATGTGTACAAACGATATTGTTTTGGTAGAAAGTAGTGCTAAAATCAAGAAAAACACTGTTATTCCGACAGGTTCAATGATAGATGCAGACACAACACGAAAGGAGAGTATGTAATCAATGAGAAATACAATGGGAATTATCGTTGCAAACGATGAAAGAATACCACCTGTAACCGACAAGCGCTCGGTTTCAGCTCTGCCAATCGCAGGCAGCTACCGTATTATTGATTTTGTAATCTCCAACATGGCACGTGCAGGAATTATAAATGTTGGTGTTGTTACAGATTCAAACTACAGTTCACTTATGGACCATTTAAAATCAGGAAAACCATGGGATTTGGACAGAAAAAAACAAGGTCTTACTATTCTTCCTCCAAACCTTGCGGCATTTGACTACTTGAAGGCAAGAGGAAACATTGATATGCTTGCAGGCGCAAGAGATTTTATAAGGAGAAGTAATCAGACATATGTGATACTCTCACTCGGTAATATGATTTATAATATTGATTTTGAAGACGTTGTTTCAAAGCATATAGAAAGTCAGTCAGACATTACAGTAGTTTATAAAAACCTTTCAGGCGCAACTGAAACCGAGCTTTCACGTTTCACCCTGCTCGAATTTGATACTGAAGGCAGAGTGACAGATGTAGAATCAAAACCACAGTATCCCAAGTCAAGCTATGCAAGCATGGAGCTTTACGTTATGGAAAAGGCTCTTCTCGAAAGCATTATTGATGAATGTACCGCAAGAGGCGATCATGATTTTATTAAACACGCTCTTGCTAAAAAGCTCGACGGTATGATAATTACAGGTTATGAATTTACATCATACTGTGACAAAATAGATTCTCTTAAGGCTTACTACGAAAACAATATGATTTTCCTTGATGATGACCACCGTGATGAGCTTTTCAAGCCTACAATATACACCAAAACAAAAGATATGCCTCCTGTGACCTACGGTCAGAATGCTGTTGTCGAAAACAGCTTTATATCAAATGGCTGTAAGATTGAAGGAACTGTTAAAAACAGTATTTTGTCAAGGGGTGTTGTTGTAAAGAAAGGTGCAATTGTTAAAAACTCCGTTATTATGCAGGACTCTGTAATAGAGGAAAATGCCACACTTGACTATGTCGTGTTTGATAAAGAGGTCAAAATAACAGCTTCAAATAAATTAATTGGTCAAAAAAGCTATCCGATTGCAGTTAAAAAGGTACTTTAATTTAAGAGTATAATTTAGTATGCACCCCTTTCGGGGTGCATACTTCTTTTTATCTATTTTCATACAATTTCTATGCTCACATTATGTATAAATACTAAGATTTTGTCATTATATATTTTAATATTGACAAATATAAATTTATGTGTTAAAATTTAGTTAAATCATTTAACTAATTATGTTAGGAGACTAATTATGCAAACTATCAGAAACGAATATTTAGAAGTCTCTGCACGAAAATTTGGTGCAGAATTAACAAGTATAAAAAATTTAAAAACAGGGCGCGAATATCTGTGGCAACCGAATAAGGAAGTATGGACAGGGCAGTCTCCCATCCTTTTCCCCATTGTCGGAAGAGCTAAAAATGACAGATTGAGAATAGATGGCAATGAGTTCCCTATAAAAATGCATGGATTTGCAAGAAAAAATGAATTTTCTATTAATTCTGTCTCACAAAATCATATTGAATACATATTGACCAACAATGATAAATTGGTAAAGAGCTTTCCATACAATTTTGAGCTATATGTGAGATATGAAATTACTGAAAATATACTTAAAATGACCTTCAAGGTAAAGAATACGGACAACAGAACAATTTACTTCTCAATCGGTGCTCACCCCGGCTTTAACTGCAAACTCGGAGACAGACTCGAATTCGAAAAAAATGAAACTCTATGCACACAGGTAATGAACGACGAACATTATCGCCACACAGAACTTAATTATCTCAAAAATGAAAATCAAATTACTATAAAAGCAGATACCTTTGCAAACGATGCATTAATTTTTCAAAACACCAACTCTGAGATTATTACACTAAAAGCACAGGATAACTCCTACAGCGTAGAATTTAACTATAAAAATGCACCTTTCCT